>JAPLZW010000060.1 GCA_026394835.1 Candidatus Wolfebacteria bacterium | reverse complement strand
GAAAATCGGAGAAAGCGAACCATTTGATGTGCGGGCGGCGTCCTTGGGCGCTAACCCATACGCTTTGCCGGTCCAATCTCCCGGCAAAAAGACTCTTCTTGTCCAGGCTTTAGATATGGCCGGCAACGTGACTGCCGCGGCCGCGGACTTCAATGTTTCGCCGATCGCCGCTCCCGTTATTGCGGATTACCCGAACAAACTTGTTGGCGGCGATACGTTTATCGTAAAAGGAACTGCTCTTCCTAACGCGATGATCGGATTTTATTTGCGCGGTGATAACGACACTAAAGTCGAGACCCAGGACGTAAAAAGCGATAAAGATGGTAATTTCACGCTGGTTTGGCGCAAGAAACTTGCGGATAAAATTTATGAATTTTGGGCCGACGCGACGGATGAAAGGGGAGCGAAAAGCAATCCCACGGATATATACACCTTTACTTCGGAACAGCCAGGGTTGCTGCGTTTCGGTTCTTATGTGATAAATTATCTTTCCGTGATAGCTTTCCTTGTCATATCCTGCGCCGCTTTAATTATTATCGTGCGGGAGATGTGGAAGCGAAACGCGCTTAAAAAAGATTTGGATGCCGCGGAAAAAGTTATCACCAAAGAAATTCAGGATATTGAAAGAAGGGTGGGATAATTAGATTTCGGTTGAAAGAGTTTTTTATGTGAAATATTTTTACTTTGGGACGGAATTTGCTTGCCTAATCTGGATTGATTGAGCGGTTATGCTTCCGTCGGAATTGCTTGAACCCGATACGGTAACTTGTTCTCCTTGGCTTAAGTCGTTTGCTGATCCGGCAGTTGATTTGAGAATCGAGGCCGAAGAGGGGACAAGGATTATTTTGGAACTGCCATCCCGGAGCTGGACGTCCTGTGGGACATGCCCGGCATGAGAGCCAATAGATACGACATCTATATTCGTTGCGGGGATTATTCATAGCGTAAAGCTTCTATGGGGTTTAACGATGCGGCTCTTCGTGCTGGGTAATATCCAAAAACTATTCCGATGCCGGCTGCCACCCCGAAGGCCAGAATAACGGACCACATTGATACGCTGGTCGCTATGCCGGCAAACTGCGTCACAAGAAGCGATAGAATCCATCCCAAAATTATTCCGATAGTTCCGCCGATAAAGGTAAGCATTACCGATTCCAGCAAGAACTGCGAGCTGATAAATTTATTTTTGGCGCCGATTGCTTTCCGGAGCCCGATTTCCCTGGTTCTTTCGGTTACGGTTGTGAGCATCATATTCATGATTCCTATTCCTCCGACTACGAGCGATATTCCCGCGATAGCGGCAAGGAGAATGGTAAATGTTCCCGTTACGGAAGACGCCGTGGCGGCGAGGTCGGCTTGATTTAACACGCTGAAATCCGCTTGCGCAGGGTCGGAGATTCTATGTCTCATTAAGAGAAGGCTGGTAACTTGGTTTTGGATATCCGTCATTGAGTCTTGATTTGGAGCTTCAATGCTGATGGAGGTGACATAGGTATCGCCCTCAAGGAATTTTTGGGCCGTGCTTATGGGAACGAAAATGATATCGTCCGGACTTTGAAATCCGTTTCCGCCTTTCGCCTTGGTGACTCCGATAATTTTGAATTCAACTTTATTGATGCGAATTGTTTCTCCCGTAGGATCGGCTCCCGCTCCGAATAAATCGTCTCTGGTTGTGGGACCCAATACCGCTACTTTCGCCGCCGTCAAAACATTCTGGTCGGAAATGAAAGATCCTAAATCTATCTGGTAGTTTCTGACCTCGGGATAGCTCGATACGGTTCCGTCAACGTTAGTATTCGTGTTATTTTTACCGACTACAATCTGATACCGGTGTGTTATTTCCGGAGCTATGGCTTTTATATTCGTTATTGATTGCTGGATTGCGTCCGCATCTGCCTGGGTTAACGTAGTGCCCGAGCCCCGGCCCGTTGAAACTTGTGAACCCGGATTCCGCTGAAAGCTCGGCTGGATAACCAAAAGATTGGACCCTATTGATTCTATACTCGCGGTAATTGATCCTTGGGCGCCTTGTCCTATGGAGATCATGGCGATTACCGACCCGATGCCGATAACAATTCCCAGGACCGTAAGTCCCGACCGGACCTTATTTACGGTTATGGCCGAAAAAGCTTCGTTTATCAATTCTGACGTGACCATGTTTTTATTGTTTAAGTTTGATCGCCCGGCGTTTATAATTTTTATTATCTTCCGTAACTTCTCCGTCCCTGATGTGGATTATGCGTTCGGCGTGTTCCGCCACATAAAGTTCGTGGGTGATAAGGACAATGGTCCGTCCCAACTCGTTTAAGCGCTGAAAAGTGGCAAGCACCAGTTCTCCGGTTTTGGAGTCGAGATTTCCAGTAGGTTCGTCTGCGAGGATAAGGCTTGGATTATTTACGAGAGCCCGGGCAATTGCCACTCTTTGCATTTGTCCGCCCGAGAGCTGGTTTGAATGGTGTTGCCACCACTCTTCGGGCAGAGCCGCGGCCGTTAATGATTCCTTGGTTCTTATTTCTCTTTCTCCTTTGGGAACATCGGCATATATTAGGGGCAGCATGACATTCCGGAAAACCGTGGCGCGCGGCAGAAGATTGAATTGCTGGAAAACAAATCCTATCTTTTTATTCCTGATTTCCGCCAGTTCGTCTTCCGAAAGATTGGCAACATTTTTTCCGTCCAGAAGATATTCGCCATGAGTCGGAGTATCCAAAGCTCCCAGAATATGCATTACGGTTGATTTGCCGGATCCGGAAGGACCCATAATTGAAACGAATTCGCCGTCCTTGATTGTGAAAGAAGCATTCTTAAGAGCTTTGGTTTCGAATGAGCCGGTTTTGTATATTTTTGAAACGTTTTTAAACTCTATCATAGCTTTTACCTTCCGCCTCCGGTTACTCCCGGAATCCTGATTCCGCCTAAGCCTGAAGATCCGGTAGTCTGGGAAGTGGCGGTTTTGGTGGTGGAATTCGTGATGGTTTGGGTTACTATGCCATCTCCTTCGTTAAGCCCGGAAAGAATTTCCGTCATGGCATCATTGGAGATTCCGGTTACAACTTCTATGGCTTTTGGTTTTCCGTCTGTTCCCATTACTTGTACGGTTGAGATTCCTTGCTTGGTTGATACGGCTGAATTGGAAACAACCAATGTGTCTTCTTTAACGTTGGTGATTACCGCAACCGAGTCGCTCATCCCGGGTTTGATTTGGTCGTTTGGAACATCAAGCGCTACTTTAATGCCGTAACTTACAACTCCTTGGGTTACGGTTCCAATGGCATCAACCTCGGATACCTTCCCCGTCAGAGTAATGTTAGGAAGGGCATCAAACGTTATTGTGGCTTTTTGTCCCGTTTTTATATTTACGATATCGACTTCATTGAATGTCGCCTGAGCCAGCTGCGTTTTGCTCAAGAAAACCGCCGCCGTGCCGGAGCAAGTTTGGCCGACATTAACAGCTAAATTGGTTATAGTGCCGTTGCTTGGAGCGCGCACATAATCGTTGGCTAGGGCGCTTTGGGCGCTTGACAGAGAATTTTCGGCTTGAGTAATTGAAAGTTTGGATTGTTTGAGCTGAAGTTCCGTGGGACCTTGATTTAATTCGTCTAGAGCCAGCTGGGCTTGTTGCAATGAAAGGTTGTTTGTGATTATTGATTGTTTATCGTTTGACAGCGAATTTTGGATACTGATGAATGTCGAGAGGTGTGTATTGATTGTCGATATATATGATTGAACATTTGATTCGTCGGCGGCAAGTTGCGAGGGGACGCTCCTGGATTTTTCCTGCAGTTTATTATTTATGACATCAAGCAAGTTTTTAGCGCTGGCATTGGCTACGGAAATGGCTTTCAAGGTTTTGTAAGTTTCTTGAAGCAGGGATTCGACGGTTGACGTGCCGGAATTGACAGTGGTGTTTTTATAGTCGGTAATAGTATTATCGTAAGAAGCTTTCGCGTCGCTATAAGCGTTTGCCGCCGCCAGATTATAGTCGGATACGGACGGGAAATCAGCGCTTATAAGATTGGAATAGGCATCTATGTCGGATTGGACTTTATTAATAGCCGTCGAATAAAGAACATTATTAAGGCCGGTAATTACCGATGGCAAGTCCACGAAAGCTTTTGAAATATCGGTATAGGCTGCGTTGTAATCACTCGATAGATTATTTACTGCGTTTGTCTGGCTCTGCTGGGCTTGGACCAAGGCTGCCTGGGTTTTTAAAACAGTGGAAGTGGAATATCCTACGAGCTCGTCATAGGAGAGTTTGGCGTTTTCCAGATTAGCCGCGGCGTTTTTAACCGCATTTTGGTGGTCGGTTGGGTCGATTATCGCTATCAGATCTCCCGATTTTACGTTCTGATTGTTGACTGCCGGCACACTTACGACAATTCCGGAGTTTCGGCATTGGACGTTGGTTTCGTTTGATGCCGAAATTTGTCCGGTTCCGGAAACCGAGACTACGAGGGTGCCTTTTTCCGCTTTGGCGGTTATGTATTGCACGGTCGCCACTGAACTCACAAACCATGTTTGATATGCGAAATATCCGCCGCCAATTATAACAATGAGAGCAATCAACGAATAAATTTTGTGCTGCAGGATCTTTTTAAAAACTTTTTTGGCAATGTTCATTATTTTATATTTTATCTGGGTGGATTATTTTCTTCTTGGGGGAGCACTCTTATGAAGCGGGCTTCAACTTGGCCGTTTTGGTTGGGTGACCCGATTATGAGTACGCGGTCGTTTACTTTGAGGTTGGAAGATTTCCATTCTTGCCCGTCCCGCCGGATTTGGGTTGATGTTGAGATAAGCACCGTTTTCTCGCCGTCAGGGCTATTTACGGCAATACTGGAACTCGCGACATTCAAAATCGCGCCGATTGCGCCGTGGGCGTCCATAAAATTATTTTTCATCATTCTGGGCGGACCGCCGAAATTACGTTCATAATTTCTTGCCCACTCCGATGAAAAACTGGCTTTGCGGTAGCCGACAAGAATACCCGCTCCGAAGGCTATTATTACAAAAACTACGACCCCGATTGTCATTAAAAGCCGCTTATAAAAATCAGACTCAAAAAACTTTTTAATATCCATAATATTGAATATTTATATTTTTATTTAATATTGGCTAAATTTAAAAAACGCGAAGCGCCGGAAAAATACCTCGCGAGGTATTTAAGAGAAAGGAGCAGGACGAAAAAAGCCAGAAAAAAAACAAAAAGATATTCAACAGGCGCGGATTCAAGGACAAAGAATCCGAAATCTTTCCAATTAGCCACAACGGCGCCGGTGTCGGAAAGAATCAAAGAGATTATCCTTACGAATTCCGAGCCGATTATCCAGCCCGTCAGGGCGAAGATTGCTCCCGTGAGTGAAGTCGCGAATATTCCGAAAGACAATAAAAAATAGGCGAAAGCTTTTTTCGCCGCTTTGATGTTTTTTTCCGCGGTTATGGAGTCCAATATCCGCGATAAAAGGCCGTCAGGCGGAAGGTTGTTGTTGGGCCATTCTCTCATACTATGAATACGAAAGGATGGGGCTCTTTTGGTGCGTTATCCCCGCCGAAGGATTTTTATGGCCCGGTGATACTGGCTTTTAACCGTGTTTAACGGCCTTCTTGTTTTATAGGATATCTCGGAAAAAGTCAGCCCGTTTTCGTCATGAAGATTTACAACAGAAGAATATTTTTGGGGAAGCCTTAATACCAAAGCCCTTGCTTCATCTGCCCTGATATTTCTTTCAGCCACAACGCTCGGCAGGGGAAGCGGGTCAATAATGCTTTCAATAAAATTGAAGCCTTCAGTCTGGTTTTCAAAGTTTGAAAAAGGAACGGCTTTTTTCGCCTTAAGCCAGTCAAGGGCCGAATTTTTCGCGATAGCGAGCATCCAGGCTTTAAAATTCCTGTTAGTGTCAAATTTTTTGAGATTCCGCCAGATCTTCAAAAAAGTTTCCTGGGCGATGTCCGAAGCATTGTCCTGGTCTCCGGTGTAACGCCTCGCAAGCCCGTAAACCAGCCCCAGGTGGCGGTTTACCAAGATTCCGAAAGCGGTTTCATCTCCTTTGAGATGGGCTTTAACGAGATTTTCATCCGATACGAATTTTTCCATATCTGTTTTTCCAGTTTACTCTTTATTTTTTATTGCGGCAAGGTATGTATAGTATATACGATTTTATCCAAATTATTGTTTCCCTTTTAAAAATATGTTAAATTTTATATATGGCAGACAACAGGCATTTGGAGGCGGGATTCTTCGCGGTGGTTTTATTAATTGCGATTGCCGCTGTTTTTTACATATTAAAACCCTTTTTCGGAGTTTTGGTCATTGCCGCGACTCTGGCCGTTATTTTCCGGCCTATATATCTTTTTATCCTTAAAATCCTAAAGAATAAAGAATTGATTGCCGCTTTCCTGACGGTCATTATCGTATTGCTTGCGGTTTTGATGCCTCTCGCGTTTCTCGGATATAAAATTTTCAATGAAGCCACCAACCTTTATGTTATTTCTTTTTTGCCTCTTTCAGCCCATCATTCCGAAGAAATATACAGCCGGATGGAAAGCGCGGTAAATTCCGTAATAAGAGGCGCTATCGTGATAGCGATTATTCAGGGGATTACGGCGGGAATAGGATTTATGATTTTTGGAGTGCCGAACGCGGTTTTCTGGGGAGCTTTGACTTGTTTTGCCGCTCTTGTGCCGACGATTGGCACCGCGCTTGTTGTTTTTCCCGCCGCCGCTTATCTTTTGCTCCACGGAGCGATGTGGAGCGGTCTTGGCCTGATTATTTGGGGGCTTCTGGTTGCCGGACTCATAGACAATTTTCTTTCGCCGCAGCTTACCAAAAAAGGAGTGGGCGCCCATCCGTTTCTTGTTCTGCTTTCGGTTTTGGGAGGCATTACCGTTATGGGTCCAATCGGATTTCTCGCCGGTCCTTTGATTTTAAGTTTCCTTGTGGCGCTTTTGGGAATTTATCCGGAATTGGTGAAAAAAGAAGCGTAAATTGCTTTTAAGCAGGATTAAGCTATAATATGAAAACTCAAACCCGAGAGGGTATTTTTGTATGAATTTAAGGAATATCGCCATAATCGCCAATATTGACCACGGAAAAACAACGCTTGTTGACGCGCTTCTTAAGCAGTCCCTGAATTTCAAATTAAAGAGCGGGGCGGATGACAACTTGATTATGGATTCCAATGAGCTGGAGCGTGAGCGGGGAATCACGATTTTTTCCAAAAATGCGGCCGTTGTGTATGGCGATACGAAAATCAATATCGTGGACACTCCCGGGCACGCCGATTTCGGGGGAGAAGTGGAACGCATTATGAGGATGGTGGATGGCGCCCTGCTTTTGATTGACGCGAAAGAAGGTCCTATGCCTCAGACAAAATTCGTTTTGAAAAAAGCCATTGAGGCCGGACATAAAATCATAGTTGTCATAAATAAAATCGATAAATCGGGAGCGCGGCCGGTCTGGGCGCTCGACAGGACTTTCGACCTTTTTGTTGACCTCGGCGCTTCCGAAGAACAGGCCGATTTTCCGATTATTTACGCGTCTGGCATTGCCGGCAAAGCCGGCTATTCTCATGACCTGGAATTAATGACCGATATCCGCCCGCTTTTCGATGAAATCGTAAAGCATATTCCTTCGCCGAAAGTCGATGCCGAAAAACCCCTTCAGATGCTGACGGTCAATCTGGCTTACGACAATTACAAGGGCAAAATAGCCATCGGCAGATTGTATTCGGGAACCCTTAAAAAAGGAATGGAAGTCGCGCATATTGACCGGCAGGGCAATATTAAAAAAGGAATTTTGAGCTCGGTGATGGTTTTTGAAGGATTGGCAAAAGTGGAGTCCGAAGCCGGAATCGCCGGCGATGTTGTGGCAATCGCCGGAATCTCCGATATTTCCATCGGTGAAACCATAGCCGACGTGGATAATCCCGAAGCTTTGCCGATAATTGAAATTGAAGAACCGACCGTGAAAACGATTTTTTCGGTGAACACATCTCCCTTTGGCGGAAAAGAAGGCGAATATTCCACTTCAACCAATTTGCGCGACAGGTTGCTCCAAGAAATTGAAACCGACGTTGCTTTGAAGGTTGAGCCGACTGGCACGACCGACGCTTGGTCCGTGTCCGGCAGAGGCGAGCTTCATCTTTCCATTCTGATTGAAAAAATGCGCCGTGAAGGTTATGAATTCCAGGTTTCTCGGCCTCAGGTTATCATCCGTGAAATCAATGGCAAGAAAATGGAGCCCATCGAAAGAGTTTCCATTGAAGTCCCGGAAGTTTCAACCGGAATCGTGATAGAGCAGATGGGACAGAGAAAAGGCATTATGGTTGATTTAAGCGTTGATAACGGCACCGCATTCCTGGATTTTTTGGTTCCTACGCGAGGGCTTATTGGTTTTAGAAATCAGTTCCTGACCAATACTAAAGGCATGGGCATAATGAATTCCCTTTTTGAAAAATTCGACGAATACAAAGGCGATTTTGAATCCAATCCGCATGGTTCGCTTGTGGCATCCGAAACCGGCATGACGAGAGCTTACGGACTTCTGAATATCGAGGACAGGGGAGAGTTATTCCTGGGGCCCGGAGTGGAAGTTTATGAAGGCCAGATCGTCGGACAAACCTCAAAAAATATGGATATGCGCGTTAATGTTTGCAAAGAAAAACAGCTTTCCAATATGCGCGCCAAGTCCGACGGCGGAATGGAATTTTTGAAAGTTCCGCGCGCTTTGACTTTGGAAGAGGCGATTGAATTCATCGGTGATGACGAGCTTGTAGAAATTACTCCGAAATCAATCAGATTAAGAAAATTCTGGTTGAAGGAAGGAGACGAATCCCGTTCAAAGAAAGGCCTTTTTTAATCTTACGAAGTTGAACTTCGTAAGATTGAGAAAGTCTGTTTAAGTGCGACAAATTAATCCGTATTTGCTATGATACGGATATGATACTGGATGAAGTAAAAATTCATATTTCCGGCGGCGACGGCAAAGACGGCGCCGTGGCTTTTAATAAGAATTTAATGGAGCTGGGGCCGGCCGGAGGCGCAGGGGGAAACGGCGGCAGTGTTTATTTTGAAGGAACAGCTAACCTCGCGGCTTTGGACCAATTCAGGCATAAAAAAGACGCAAAAGCCCAAAGCGGCGGTATTGGCAGGGGACAATTCCGCGATGGAGAAACCGGCGGAGATTTGGTTTTGAAAATTCCCGTGGGCACGGTAATCCATAATTTGGATACCGGCGAAACGAGTGAAATTACGAAAATAGGCGAGCAAGTGCTCGCGGCCAAAGGCGGCCGGGGCGGCAAAGGCAATTTCCATTTCCGTTCGCCAACCAATACCACTCCCAAAGAATTCGGGCTCGGAACTCCCGGAGAATCTTTTAATATCCGTTTGGAATTAAAACTTATTGCAGATGTGGGATTAATGGGACTTCCCAATGTCGGGAAATCCAATCTTTTAAACGAGCTTACGAATGCCAAAAGCAAAGTGGCGAATTATCCTTTTACCACGCTTGAGCCGAATCTCGGGGTTTATTACGACTTGATACTCGCGGATATCCCGGGACTGATTGAAGGCGCGTCCACAGGCAAGGGCTTGGGTATAAAATTTCTGAGGCACATTGAGCGCACCAAAACCCTTTTTCATCTCGTGGCAGCGGATTCACCGAGTCCGGTTAAGGATTACAAAACCGTAAGGCAGGAGTTAAAAGCCCATGGAGGGGGATTATTGGATAAAAAAGAATTCGTGTTCTTGAGCCGAAGTGATAATCTTTCGCCGGCCGACTTAAAAAAGAAAGTGGCTTTAATGAATAAGGCTGGAATTAAAGTCTTGCCGATTTCCATCCTTGAAGAAAAATCAATGGAGAAAGTGAAAAAAATTCTGAACAAAATCACGGAAGAAAAAATCTCGGACGGAGTGAGTCCTTTGGTCAAAAAAACCGCAAAAAAGCAATAAAACCAATCTTACGAAGTTCAACTTCGTAAGATTTGGCTAGGAGTTATTTTCCAGAATTTCAAAAACTTTTTCGTTTTTTTCGCTCCACTCAAGAAAGTATTGAAGCACGGGCAATTGTAATGGGAAAATCGTATCCGGTTTATTGTGAACAATATCTGCCAACTCATTCAAAGATAACCATGCCGGGTCTTTTGCTTCGTGGGGATTGAGACGCACGTCTCCTTTTGCTTCGCATAAAAATACAAACCCTACCCATGGAAGCCCTTCGTCTGTTTCTAGGGCTTGTTGGCAAATGAAGGGTTTAAAGGCGAAAAATTTGTCTTTTTCTCGGATTTGGGTAATGGGTCCTTGATAATCATTTATAATTCTTACGATGTCTAGGCTGCACTCCTCTTTTATTTCTCTTTTTAAGGCGTCATAAACATTCTCGTAGGAATCTATCCCGCCAGCCGGTATTTCAATCATACCCGAATATGTCGGGCTTGATTCCGGCTTCCATCTCGCTTGGGTGAATATTTTTATTCCGTCTTCATCCTTTTTTATGATGATGGCGGAGACTACGACTCTTGGTTCTTGGTCCATATTTTTTAGTTTATTTTTGGGCTATGAAATTAATAAATTGATCTTCCACATTTTTCCAGAATTCGGTTGATTGGTTAATTTCAATTAATCGTAGATTATACTTTTTAATAATATCTCTAATTAAGGATTCATTCCATGCTCTCCTTATGTGACCATCATTATCTTTGTATAGATTGCCGGTGATTTTTTCGCTCCTTTTTATTTTTGAGTCGTCTTCGGTTTTGCCCTCAATCATTATATATCCGTTCTTTTTTAATAATCCCAAAATGTGCGTAAAAAAATAATCCAACTCTTCGTCGGAAAGATGCAGAGCCGACCTTGCATATACGGCATCTATGCTTTCTTTTCTCCGGACAGATAGTTCTTTTGCGTCCGCAACTACGGGATAAACTTTATCGCTTGTATTATCTTTTACCGAAGCTTCTTTTAGCTGATTGAGCCCATTCAGAGAGAAGTCAATTGCTATTACTTTGCAATTTTTATCTTTTGCAAAAAATCTGGCATCCCTTCCGTTTGCCGATCCAATCTCAAGCACTGTGCCGTCTTTAGGAATTAACTCTGCGCATTTTAGCGCAAAGTCGTTAGGAATGTCTTCCAAATCCTTAAATTCTTGGGCCCTATCTATGTGTGACTATTCCCATAATTTTTTTTGAGAGTCAAAAACTTCGGGCATATATAAATTTTACCAGAAAATCATTAAGATTTCTTATTTTCCAAGATCTCAAAAACTTTTTCGTTCAATATCATAGCCTCGGCGACGTGATGGAGATAGTGGTGTTCTTGGTCCGGATAGCGGGCTTCAAGCCGTTCGGCGCGGGAATGGATTTCCGTTTCATCGGCTTCCAGTTTTTCCTCTTTCTGGATTTCCCCGAAAATAAGCCTGACTTTAATCTGCTCCTCAATCAGTTTTTGCTCTTCTTTTAAGAGAGCGTCCGCGGTTTTGCCGGTTTCTTTCAGTTTCTCGTCGCGTTCCGCGGTGTAATCCATAAGCTCTTCCTCCAAAAACATCGGGGGGACTTCCAACTTAGAGTGTTTAAGTATTTCGGAGATTATTTCATCCCTCTTTGTTTGTTTCATTCTGGCTTTTTTGTCTTTTAGGAGATTATCTTTCAGCTGATTCTTGAAAGCTTCCACGTTTTCAAACGGCCCCATCTTTTTTATGAATTCATCCGTCAGTTCCGGCAGTTTTTCCGGTTCCTTGCCGTTATCAAATTCCTTGTCGGTCACTTCAATATTGTCTTCGCGCGCCATTATTTTTTCGCTAATTTTTCTGTAGTCAGCCAGTTTTATTTCCGGCGCCAAGGCGAATTTCACTTTGAATTCAACTGGATTCCCTGGAGCGAGTTTCGTCACATTCACGTGGGGCGCGCCCAAGATGGAGAGCTTTTCGTCTTCAATTATTTCTTTCAATACCGAACGCAAAGCGTCGTTCGCGGCGTCTTCAAGCAAGCGCACTTCATTAATATGCTTCCGTACCATACTTATCGGCGCTTTGCCTTTTCTGAAACCGGGCATTTCAAAATCCAATGCCAATTCGGCTAAAATACCGGCCGAGCTGTTTTCCAGGGCTGAGGCCGAAATTTCCGCTTCGTATTCAACTTCGTTGTTTTTAAGCTTTCCCTTTCTGAGGTTTAAATATGATTTTTCCATAAGATTTTTTGCCACAAAATCATACAGGGAATAGAGTTTTTGAGCAAGGGGAGTGGAGGATTTATGGACAATTTTCGTTTTTTAATGTAATTTAATTGTTGTTAGTTATATAATTGCGGGGTAGTGCAATGGTAACACGGGGGACTTTGAATCCCTAAATCTAGGTCCGATTCCTAGCCCCGCAGCCGATTTAAGATGGGTTCGCCTGCCTGCCGTAGGCAGGAGTCCCTGTCTCCCAGCTAAGCTGAATTAGATTCAAAATAAGAAGAGTATAATTATATAATGTTAAATAACACAGGCATTAAGCTATTAGCGATTGATGAGACTGGTAAGGCAAGCCTTAATCATCCCTCCACTACATTTATCTTGTCGGGTCTTATTCTTACAGAAGATTACCTTTCTAATCTAGAAAAGAATTTAAAAAATTTGAAAACTAAATACTTTCATGATCCAGATATAGTATTCCATTCAAGGGATATGTTAAGAAAAAAGGGACCATTTTCGATTTTCGGAGATCTCAAAATAGAGTTGGAGTTTTGGCCTGAATATATAAAAATAATATCCCCGTCGGAAGTTTCAATCGCAATAGTTGTGGTTGATAAAAATAAAGCAAAAAAATTGGGCTGGAACGACATAGCAATCCTTAGGAGATCATATTCAAAGATACTGGAAGAATTTACAAAGAAATACCTGATTAATTCCGGGAAGGGGAAAATAATATTAGAATCTGATCCTCAGCAAGATAAATATCTTATAGAAGCTCATAATAGGCTTCAAGGAATGGGTATTCCTTCCGAAGGAATAGTTAGCGCAGACTATCGAAATAAAATGACATCAATCAGCTTAGTGAATAAACTTAATCTAGATTCCCATGTTCAGATTGCTGATGGCCTTGCGATAATGGGAAATGTATTTTATGAATTAAAAATTAATAAAAGAGATGAAGTAAGCTTGAATCAAATAGAGATGTTATTTAAGGATTTAATTGACTCAAAAATGGCTACTGGAATCTTCGAAGTAATAGTCTAAAAATAAAAGAATCGGTCATGGCTAGCCGCGCATTTACCGATCCTTTATATTTATATAATACGCTAGTTAAGGATGGGAAGTCAAATGGATGTGGATAACTTAGATTGGGTAGATTTAATGCTAAATTTTGTGAGATGTTTTCCTGTTGGAAAGGGTAACCGATAGAGTTTCAGCATGGTTCTGCGCGGTCATCTGGATACAGAGATAGCTCATCCTTGCGGCGGGTGATTTTTGTATTATTATTGTGGGGTAGGGGTAGAGCAAATCCTCATCTCTCAGCTATGGAAAATATAGCAGAAAAACTTTATCGATCTTTATCCTCACTAAGCGATATCCAGCGCTTAATTGATAATGGAGAAACAGAAAATCAATATTTGGAATGTAAAAGCCCAGGGGAGCCTCGTTTGGATAAGGGATTAAAACAACAATTAGCGGAAGCTGTTTCTGGCTTTGCTAATACTGGTGGTGGGGTAATAATATGGGGTCTTTCCACTACACATCACAGTCATTCGGGTTTAGATATCTTAACCCAAGTTGAAGAAATTGCCTCTATTAAAAATTTCAAAATTCAAATTGATCTAGCGGCAGCGTCTGTTTTTGAACCACAGATAATCTCTTGTCAGTCAAAACTTCTAACAAAAAATCCTAGCGATACAAAAGGGCTTATTATAACTTTTATACCGCCGACAAATGGAGACCCAATTCGATCTAATATAGATGGGAAGTTTTATATTCGCGTTAGAGATGAATTTAATGAAATGCCGTACGAAACTATAAAAAGGATGTTTGCGGGGACATCTGGCCCAGATTTATCAGCTCTTTTTAATAATCAATTAGTGAAGCTACGGCCAGATGGTTCTTGGGATATCCCGATAGGCGTGGGAAATAATTCTAGCGCAGCTGCCAAAGATGTTCAGGTTTCTGTAACTGTTGCTAATAAATCTTCTTGCGATCAAATTTCCGCTACAGGGTTCAGTGATGAATCCGCGGTTAATCCAGGAGTAAAAATATTTATGGTAGACCTCAGGGGACCTGTATTTCGAGGTAAAAATGTTATAGTTGGTAATTTATTTGTGAAAATGAAGAAGCAAAAATTTTCAAAAAGGAAACTTGAGCTGATAATTGATATTTTCGCTACTAATATGAGAGCTAAACAATATATTATGACCGTTCAATTAGCCAAGAAAGCATTTACTGTCAAAAAAACTGAAGAAAAATATTTGTACTAAATTTCATAAAATCATACCCAAACCAATAATTTTTGATTTTATATGAAACCTTTTTCCGAAAATATTATTTTTGTTGATACGGAATTTTCAACCTTAGACCCGTATAGAGGCGAAATATCCTCTCTCTCCTAAAAACATGGTTTATTACTTTGCATACGGTTCCAATATGGATCAATCACAAATGAAAGAACGCTCTCCGGAGTCAAGACTTTTGAGTAAAGGAGTTCTTAGGGATTATGAAATAGCTTTTACAATTTATTCCCCGGTCAGGAAATGCGGCTGTGCTGATATAGTCATAAGTAGGGGTAATGAAGTTTGGGGGTTAATTTATTCCATGACAGCCGACGATATAGCCAAACTCGATAAATTTGAAGGAATACCAGATAATTATAAGCGAATTCAAATTGAGATTATTGATGAATCAGGAAAGTTTATAAGAGCTGACTCCTATTCGGTTGTAAACAAATCAACAAACTCTCTTAGGCCCTCCATGGATTATTTATTTAAAATGATCACTGCCGCAGAGCAATTTTCTTTTCCTAATAACTATGTAAAAAAGCTTAAAGAAATAAAAACAACCAGCGAAAACTGATTTCTCGTACAGAAAAAAGGATTCCTTTATTTATTGTGTTAAAATTGCCAAACTACTATGAATTTCTTGCCAATTCACAGTTCTAAACACGTCCAACAAGGGTAGCCTATACCTTGCGACAACTTTTTAAATTGACAAGTCGTATTATATTGTGGTATACGTTCAATTAGCATATTGGTGTCGTGGCGCCTGAATCACCCAAACGCTGGAATTGGAAGGGGGTGAGTTGGATGTCAAAAAGAGAGGAAGTCCAAAAACTTGTGGACGCCTACAAGCTGGGAAATGAAGCTGCTAAGGACCAGACGGTGTCTGGATCCATAGGTCATCTGGGCGACATGGTTGGAATGGATGCGGACGAGGAAGAGGCCTACAAAGAAGGTCTTGAGTCAGTCACCGGGATACAGCTTTGATTCTCCAAGAAGTGATCTGGGCGCTAACGACACCAGGCGAGGAGGAATTTCTCTTCTCGCCCTTTTTTATTTCTCTAATCACGGCAAAGAAGCTGTAATACTGATTCCAGCATCATTCCAGACGGTCAGCCAAATACAAAAACAGCCCATCCTTGCGGTGGGTGATTTTTGTATTATTATTGTGGGATAGGAGGGGTAGCACAAACTGATTTTGCGAGACCGTCTATTTAACCTAATTATCAGCTTATCAGTATGTTCTATAAGTGATACACTAATTTTTTAGCTTATCAGACTTGGGTAAAAAACTACAATAATTTTTGATTTGAACCATATGCTTAAAGAATCTCAAGAAAAACATTTAGCGAATTTCCCTGACGACCTAACGATTATTGTTAAACCTTTTGACCCCAGGGCGCGGGAAATTGCGCATGAGATAATCGATAATTTGGAAAAGGTATTGCCGGATTTAATGATTCATTTCGGGGGAGCTGTTGCTCTTGGCATTGCCGGGCAAAACGATATAGATATCAATATTCTTTCAAGTCCGGAAGAATACACGAAGTATTCACCGATTATAGAAAAACTTTACGGCGAACCAAAAAAGAGGGGGACATCTATTAAGTGGGAATTTATGAAAGACGGATTTGGAGTGGATTTATTTCTAACCGATAAAAACTCTCAAAATCTCAAAGATCAGATTCGCGTATTTGAGCTATTATCTGAAAATAAGGCGCTAAGGGATGAATACGAACAAATTAAATTGCCTCTTGGACAGAAAAATTTCAAGGATTATGCACGGAAGAAGTATGAGTTTTTTAATAAGATATTGGAAAATAAATAAAATCCATCCCCACCCCAATAATTTTTGATTTGATATGAAACGAAAGATTTTTTTAGCCACCTATAATGAAGGGAAAATCCAAAGGTTTAGGGATTTAATCGAGAGTACCGGATTGGATATCGAAATTTTTACTCCGAAAGATTTCGGATTGGAAAATATTGAACCGGAAGAGAACGGAAAAACTCTGGCTGAGAATGCCGAGATTAAAGCCCGCGCTTATTTTGGAAAAGTTGATACGCCGATTTTGGCTAATGACACCGGTTTTTGGATTCAGGGTGAGGGTTTGGTGGACGCGCCCAAAAGAAAAGCTTTAGGAGAAAAAGATGAAAAAACATTAACGAAAGAAGAAATAGCCGAATCTCTTTTGGGATTTTGGAAGAATATCGCGAAAAAGCATGGAGGCAAAGTTGACGCGGCTTGGATTGAAGCGTTTGTGTTGCTTGACCCTGATGGCACAGTCCATAAATCGGAATCTAAGAGAGAAGTTATCCTGACTGACCACGAATTCGGAGAGGGGCATATTCAGATGCCGGTGCGCGCCTTATATATTTCCAAAACAACCAATAAGCCTTCAATACAGCATTCCAAAGAGGAGGAGCTTTTGGAATTGAAGTCAGTAACAGATGCTTTATACAAAATTCTAACCGAGGGATTATAATTAACCACGCAACCCAATAATTTTTGATTTAATATGAAAAACGCTATCATTTTACACGGGACGGGAGACAAGCCTAAAGATTTTTGGTTTCCTTATCTAAAAAAAGAATTGAAGGCGAGGGGGTATAGAGTATGGCTTCCCCAGTTGCCGAACGCGGAAAAACCCAATATTCAGGACTGGCTTTCTTTTATTCTTAAAAACGGAAAATTTTCAAATGATACCGTAATAATCGGCCATTCATCCGGTTCGCAGATTATTTTAAGTATCCTTGAAAATATAAAGATAAAAGTTAAGCAAGTTATTTTAGTTTCTGGTTATGCCAAATTATTGCCACAAGACCAGAAAGGCAAAAAGTTGGGCAATCCCGACTGGAAAAAAATAAAAAAACACGCTCAAAATTTCGTGTTTATAAATTCCGATAATGACCCCTGGGGTTGTAATGATAAGCAGGGGAGGATTATGTTTAATAATCTCGGCGGGATTTTGATTATCAATCACGAATGGCATATGGGCTCCACGACTTATAAACAGCCTTATAAAAAATTCCCGCTTCTAGTTAAGCTTATAACCAATAATTTTTGATTTGATATGAAAACCAGGATAATCACCTTAGTTGCCGTTATCGCAATCGCCATTGGCGGAGTGGCTTTATGGCACAGAAGCACCCAGGCTCCTTTGCTGGCTACGGATTATAAAAACGCGACTTACAGCATTGAGGGAAAGGATATTTCGTTAATAAGCGGATACGCTGAAACTGAAGTTGTTCCGGGATCCGCCTCCAATCTTGTGACGCAATATTTCGGAAATGAGGCGACGGGCGACTTAACCGGCAGCGGCTTATTAGATACGGCATTCCTTCTTACCCAAGACAGCGGCGGAAGCGGCACGTTTTATTATTTGGTCGCGGCGATTAAAGTTAAGGCTGGCTATAAGGGCACTAATGCCATTTTTCTCGGCGACAGAATCGCGCCGCAAACAACCGAAATCAAGAATAGAAAGATTATCGTAAATTACGCGGAGCGGAAGCCCGGAGAACCGATGTCGGCACAGCCTTCAGCCGGGGTTTCGAAATATTTCCGCGTGGAAGACAATAGGCTGACTGAAATAATCGGGGACCGCTGATTATTTACCCTTATTATCCAACTTAAGAGTTTCCAAGGCTTCCTTTACGGTTGTCATAAACTGCTCCGGGAAAATGATAGTGGAATTCTTTTCGATAGAAAAAGACCGCTGGACGAACCATGCGGTCTTCGTAGTGGTGGTGTGGGTTGTTGGGAGTTAGGCAGGAGCACCGGCCATTTGATGGGTGGCGCGCCGCCGCAGGCAGCGGGCGGTCACGGCCGGCCGGATGAGGTTCACGACGACGATCTTGAACTTGCCGTCGTTCGGCGCCTCGTAGATGGTCCGCGTCGACTCGCAGACCCACCGATTCTCCATCTCGGTGGGTTGAATCGTCTTGAAGTCGTTGGGAACATAGAGAATGTTCCCGTCCCGGCTCCGCCACTGGGGCTCTCCTGTGACGTGATGCCGTCCAAGCTCAAAAGTCAGAACAAGCCTTCCGTTGATGGTCATGGAGAATCCTCCTTATCTGCCCGCTATAAAACAGGCTATGACAACCGCTCACCACCATAGTGAGCTATCCAAAACATAGCATATTTTACCTAATTTGTCAATATTAAAAACCGCTGATTACAGCGGTTTTCTTCCCCTGAAAGCCGGGCGCGGACGCCGTTCTCCGAATCTCCGTGATTGATACGGAGTCCTTGGCCTGGAAGTTCTTGAGTTTCTTGAAGAAGAATAATTTCTTTCGGGCGCTTCCGCTTTGAATTTAAATGGAATTGGAGGAGGAAGAGTCGGTATTTTTGATACCGGCAGTTCAGCCCGGATTAAATGTTCAATAGCGCGCACATCTCCTCTTTGATTGGGTCTGGCGAAAGAAATCGCGTGGCCTTTAACTCCGGCTCTGGCGGTGCGGCCGATTCTGTGGACATAGTCCTCGGCATTTTCCGGCAAGTCGTAATTTAAGACAAGTTCAATATTTGTCACGTCAATGCCGCGCGCCGCGATGTCCGTTGCCGCAAGCACCCTGTATTTTCCGGTTTTGAATCCCTGAAGCGCGTCTTTTCTTTGCGCCAAAGAACGATTGCCGTGAATTTCGGCAGAGGTATGCCCCAAGGCGCGTATCAAGCCCGCGATTCTTTTCGCGCTGTGTTTTGTGCGGGAGAATACCAAAACCGAACCGCGGTATTCCTGGAGAACTTTTTCCAGAAGCCTGGGTTTTTCATCCTGCATAACGAAAAATAATTCCTGCGTGACATCTTTTACGGTCGTTCCCGAACGCGCGATTTCAACCCTTACCGGAAGTTTTAAATAAGTTCTCGCTATATCTACAATTTGGTCGGGCATAGTTGCCGAGAAAAGCATTGTTTGTTTTCCCCGCGGCAAAATAGGAAGAATGCGTTTCAATTGGGGAGCGAAACCCATATCCAGCATCCTGTCGGCTTCATCCAGAACGAACACGCTTACTTTTTGGAGTGAAACATTTTTCTGTTCAAGGTGGTCGATAAGCCGGCCCGGAGTCGCGATAATAACCTGAGGATTCCGGCGGATATCTTTTATTTGTCCATACATTGATTCGCCGCCGATAAGAACGGCTGTTCTTAAGCCGAGAGTAGTGGCGAGTTTGCGCAGAGTCTCGTCAATTTGGAGGGCAAGTTCGCGGGTCGGAGCAATTACAAGCCCGATGCCGTTTCCATGAAGAACCCGCTGAATAAGCGGAATTCCAAAGGCAAGAGTCTTCCCTGTGCCTGTTTGGGCAATGCCTATCAGGTCTTTTCCTTCTATCGCAACCGGAATTGACTGCTCTTGAATGGGAGTAGGCGTCTTAAAATTGAGCTTGGCTAGAACCTGCAGAATGCCGGGCGCGATGCCAAGCCCGTAAAAATCTTTTTGAGTTTCCATTTGAGCACACCATAACACAGATAGGGGAATAAAGCCAATAAAAAACACCGGCTGTGACAACCGGTGTTTTTAAATCTTACGAAGTTCAACTTCGTAAGATTTATTTATTATCGGATCTCGTATTGCAGAGTGACTGTAATATTTACTTCCTGTGAGCCCGGTTGGATCGTGGGAGCGGCATTTTGCGCCACGCCTCCACCTATGCCGTAACCCGATGAATCATATGCTGCCTTGGCGTATGCCGGATAATATCCTCCTTCCTGAATGCTTAAAAGCTGTCCGATACCGAAACCTCCGGCTTTGGCTATGCTTTCGGCTTTTTCTCTGGCTTTTGTGATGGCTTGAGCTCTCGCATCGGCCTGGACTTTGGTTGAATCGTCAATTGTGAACGAAAGTGAACTTACCTGATTGGCGCCGTTTTTCACGATGCCCGCCATTATGTCTCCGGTCTTGCTGAAGTCGCGGACCTTCACTTCAACGGTTTGCGTTACCGTGTATCCTACAATTGATGCCGGCGGGCAGACAGCTCCCGCCGAATAATCCGAAACAGGGGAGATGGAAGAGATGGCCGAGCGGCACTTATAGCTTTCATAGCGCGGGTCGATATTGTAAGATTGCGTTTTGATATCTTTCTCTTCTACGCCGCTTGATTTTACAAACGCGATAGCTTTATTGGTTTTGTCTGTATTGTCCTTCTGGAGCGCGGCGACATCCTTGCCTCCTTCGGTTATTACCGTAAAGGTAAACTTGGCCACGTCCGGAATGGCGGTGACTTTGCCTTCACCTGATACGGAAAAACTTCTGAAAGAAGACGGCTGGATGGATTTTCCATAAGAATTTACGTAACTTATGGCCGAGTAACCCAGCATAAGCACTACGAGAGCGGCAACGACTCCGAGCCCGTTTTTTATATTTTGATTCATAAAATTTATTTTATTTATATTTTTTTCACTTGCGAATTTTTTAATTATAGCACAACAAAAATGCTTCCGGAAATTTAAACCGAAACCGGATTTCCTCCTTCAATTTGGATTTTCTTGAGCTTCAATTTATTCTCGGAAGTTATTTCCGCTTCAAGCAATTTCATCCGCTTGCCATCTTTTATCGTCCAGGTTCCGGGTTCGGGATTTAATGCCCGGATTTTGCGGTCAATTTCTAAAGCGATTTCGCCGCCCTGGTTTTGAGCTGTTTCCAAATCTTCAGATTTTACAAAGCCATCTTCGGCCACGAATTTTTTAGTAAAAGTCGCTAAAGCTTCATCTTGCGTTTCGGCTTTGATTTTTCCCGCTAAAAATTCCGGCAAGATTTTAATAAGCAAATCTCCGCTCAACTCCGCCAATTTTTTCATAAGCGATTCGTAATTCATAATTCCTGATTCATAATTCTCGAGCGCTTTTTGCGCGATTATCGGCCCGTGATCCACTTTTTCATCCATAAGATAAAGCGTTGTCCCGGTTTTTGTGTTTCCCGAAAGAATTATTGCCTGGATAGGGGATGCGCCGCGGTGCCCGGGTAAAAGCGACGGATGAACCCCGATAGTTCCCAGATCGGGGATTCCAAAAACTTCTTTCGGAATTATTTTTCCGTAAGCGGCGACAATGAAAAAATCGAATGAATCATGAATTTTGGATAATGAACTAATAAATTTCTGGTCCAGTTTTTCTGGCTGAAGCATATTAACTTTGTCCTGAAATCCCCGGATGCCGGCCAAAATCTTCGTTGGCGGGGGAGTCATAATCTGTTTTCTGCCTGCCGGCCGGTCGGGATTGCAAACTATAGCATCGGGAATAAATCCGGTTTGAACCAGCTTATCTAAGATAATGGCGGCAAATTCCGGTGTGCCGAAAAATACGTATTTCATTTTTCAATATTTTCTTTTTCCAGCTTTTTCAAATTCTTCGCTTTGTCTATGAAAAGCTTGCCGTTCAGATGATCAACCTCGTGCTGGAAAACCCTGGCGAGGAATCCAAAGGCTTTTATTTTTACTTT
>JAPLZW010000057.1 GCA_026394835.1 Candidatus Wolfebacteria bacterium | reverse complement strand
AGTCAGGTAAGGCTGTAAAAAGGGAGAAAATTGAGAGTACCACGGGAAGGTTTCAACCCATTGCGCATGCTACACATCCTGACTTCACTGGCGACTCTGCCGTTGCACGAGATCTTCTCACGAAAATATTTGGCCACCTGGACCCGATTGAGCCATTTGAACGCATGAAAAAGGCGATTGAGATCTTGGGCAAACAAGACAACAGATTCAATTAATGGGGCGTGTCAATGTCTTTGAGTAATTTAGGATTTTTTCAAAGAGTTAAAACAAGTATTGTTTGCAAATTGTTTCCCTTGAAGTCCGCCGATGCTGTTTTGCTAGATAATATTGAGGTGAGCTTTAAGGAAGCAAGCGTAACTCAAATAAATATTTTATCTCTTTCCATACCCCAAGAAGTTCCTGATTTCTTTCTAACCCTACCAGAAATTAGTCCTGATTTATCCCTGCCCATCGGGGAAATAGAGGAACTTGATATACATTCTCCTTATGTTCACGTTGTTAATTGTCAGAATAATTATTGCCGAAAAGTTCTCCGCTTAAGTTCCTGTGGAGAAAATTGCAGCCAACCACTTTATGTAACATGCCCGACATGCCGCAAAAGTTTTGTATACACCCCAACCGTAGATGTTCAATTTCAGACTGAATTGCCTCAGGAGCCGATAGAGGATTTTACGTCATGGCTTAAAGATCAACTGTTTTGTCCAGATATCAAGTCATTTCCGATGCGTATAGGTGAACCGGACAAGACTGGTAAAGCATATGCAAACCATAGTTACGCTAAAGCTTCTTTTCAGACGCGGCGATATTGCCAACGGTCTAATCCTTTGCCCTAAATCGGTTCTCGGCGATTGGGAGAAAAAACTGAAGGACTGGGCTCCGGAGATAAGAGTTGAAAAAGTCCGTGGCAGTAAAGAACAAAGGGAAATAACCTGGAAAACCCCTGCCCATATTTATCTGACGACATACGAGTCATTGCGGCAGGACCTGGGTAATTCCCTTGGAATTTCCGATTCCCCGGACATAGCGAAAAAGGAGTTTGACATTGCAATTCTGGATGAAATTCAAAAAATAAAAAATCCGGGCGCAGATGTCACCAAAGCAGCCCGACACCTTGTTGCGCCGCGTAAGTGGGGCTTGTCCGGCACACCTTTGGAGAATCGGACAGAAGAGTTAATTTCTATCTTTGCGTTTCTCAAACCCGGCCTGTTAATTTACGATGATGCTCAGCAACCATTAAAAGTTAAAGCGGCGATTAAGCCTTTCTTCTTGAGAAGACGAAAAGCTGATGTCTTGGATGACTTGCCGGAAAAAAATTGTGACGAAGTTTGGCTGGAGCTTTCTGACGATCAAAGAAGGGCTTACGATCGGGCTGAAAAGGAAGGCGTCTTCTCCTTGAACAACCAGGGTGATTCAGTCACGGTTCAACATGTCTTGGCGCTGATAACAAAGCTAAAACAGATTTGCAACATCGAACCAGTCAGCGGAGAAAGCTGCAAGCTTGAATATCTCATCGATCAATTAGAAGAAATAAAGGGTCAGGACGACAAGGCGCTCATATTCTCTCAATATTCCAATAAAACACTAAATTTGTTGGAACCTAAACTTCGCCAATTCAGGCCTCGCCTCTATGATGGATCGCTTTCGGATAGTAATCGCGACAAAATCATCGATGAATTTCAGAACAAGGATGATTGCAAGATCCTTCTTATGTCTGTCAAGGCAGGCGGGTTGGGGTTGACCCTGACGAGAGCCAATTTCGTGTTCCACTTCGATTTGTGGTGGAATCCCGCGGTAGCAGCGCAAGCCGAAGGCCGGGCGCATCGCATAGGTCAGAAAAAAACAGTCTACGTTACGTCCCTTTTTACGATCAATACTATTGAAGAAAAAATTCAAACCCTTCTAAAAAGAAAAAAAGAGCTATTTGATAGGGTTATTGATGATTTAAGCGATACAAACCTGTCTGTGACACTTGGCGAGGATGAATTATTCGGATTGTTTGATCTTCGGAAACCTAAACAGAAACGGTACTCAAACTAGGGCGCTCAATCTGAAGTGTTTTAGATAAGATCGGCCAATACGACAATTAAAAGGAGTTGAGCTTGAACATGAGAGCATATATCCATAAATCAAAGTCAAATGAAAGTTCCAATATTTGGCAAGATTGCCATCTTTGTGGAAAGACCATTTTGAAATCAGCGCTCGCAACGCACCTTCAGGAATTTCATTCTTGCGCAGCGGCCTCCAAAAGCTCCGGTGGTAGCAAATCCAGTCAAACAGACTTCGATGAAGATTATGAAGAAGGGGATTACGAGTTGAAAGATTATGTGACGGAAACCCATGACGGCATGGACGGGAGCAAATATTGCGGCTTTCCAGTAAGAGATTACGGATCTCAATACGGCTCATATCCCATACACGATGACCATGGGGACGAATCAGGCCCGGATTGATTAAACTCTCATAGGATTCAAATGCGTGTTAAGCGGTGGTTTGCCCCAAGGGCTGCCGATTCACGGGGCGAGAGTCGACACCTTGGACAAAAATCTGAGGAATTATTCGGAGTCAAACTAGCGCTAGCCATGGAGCAAACGGACGAATAAATAAGACATGTTTGTCGATAATCATTAT
>JAPLZW010000103.1 GCA_026394835.1 Candidatus Wolfebacteria bacterium | reverse complement strand
GTGGACGTTTTGTTTTTTCTTGATAGCGGCGCCTTCATTTTTGGAAGCCAGGATCAATTCTTCAGCCAATTTCTTGTCCATCGCCGCTCCTTTTTTGGCTCTCGCCGCTTCAATAATCCACTTGCAAGCCAAGAAAAATTTCCTTTCGGGCCTTACCTCCCTCGGCACCTGATAATTGGCGCCGCCGACGCGCTTTGAAACAACCTCCAAAAGAGGCGAAGCGTTTTCTATCGCTTTTTCAAAAACCGGCAGCGGCTCGGACTTGGTTTCTTTTTTCAGGTTATCAAAAGCTTTATACACAACCTTCATAGCTGTGGATTTCTTTCCGCCTTTCATTAAATAGTTAACAAACCGCGTGACGGCGATGCTGTTAAATTGGATATCGGGTTCGTGTGTTTTCTTGTACTTTTTCTTTTTCCTCATTTCTCAAGTTTTATTTTTTTCCTTTTACTTCCTGCTTATTCCTCTTCGCTCCGTACTTGGAACGTTCCTGTTTTCTGCCTTCAACACCTTGGGTATCCAAAACGCCACGGACAATATGGTATTTAACACCAGGCAAGTCTCTGACTCTTCCGCCCCTTATCAAAACAACAGAGTGCTCCTGCAAGTTGTGGCCAACACCCGGAATATAGGCGGTAACCTCCATGCCGTTGGTCAATCTGACACGCGCCACCTTACGCAAAGCCGAGTTCGGTTTCTTCGGGGTAACGGTAAAAACTTTGAGGCAAACACCACGCTTAAAAGGCGAATCTGAATAAACCGGCCTGTTTTTTAACGAGTTGAAATAAAAAGCCAAAGCCTTTGATTTGGACTTTTTGATTTTGCTTTTTCTGCCTTTTTTGATTAATTGCTGGATTGTCGGCATGCCAATGTGATTAAAATTTACGAATCCAATGTGAAGTAAATTTTACTATCACATTGAGCACCCGCCTAAGTTTTTGCTTCGCAAAAATTTTGGCGAGGTTAGGTTTTTTAGCTCCGGCTTCACTGGAGAAAAAGCCCTAATAAAAATTCGCGATAATTCGCGAAGGGATTATGGCTGATTCGCGATGTTTAATACTGTAAAAGAATAGCAAAAGAAGGCTGATTTTGTCAAATTCCGTCCTTCCTATAACAACGACCCGCCCAAAAGATGGTATGCCCAATTAATCACGGGTTCTATAAACCCGAATCCGAAGAATATGAATATTATGAGGATGACAAATCCGTATTTTTCAAAATCCCTTTCAAATTTTCGGGCCGAATCAGGCAAGAGCCAAAAGAGAATTTTTGAACCGTCCAAAGGAGGAATCGGCACTAAATTAAATATGCCCAAGACCAAGTTAATGAGCACGATTATATTAAAAGCTATGAAGACCGGCGCGCTTACAATATTGATAATGAGAGAAAATTTGATAAAAATGGAGAAAATGATGGCGAGAAGAAAATTGCTGGCGGGACCGGCAATGGCTATGAGCCCCGCGTCTCTTTTGGGATTTTTCAGATTATACGGATTAAAAGGCACGGGCTTTGCCCAGCCAAAAAGAGCCGGGCTACCCAAAAGATACAAAGATAATGGAACTATAATGGAACCCACAGGGTCAATGTGCTTTATGGGATTCAAAGTTAAGCGGCCGGCATCTTTGGCTGTCGGGTCTCCCAAGCGATATGCCATAAGCCCGTGCGCGACTTCATGGATAATCACGGAAAATAAAAGCACTATTAATTCCAAAATTATAATAATTGCGCTAGCTTCCATCTTAATTCTTAAATCTTATTTCTTAAGTCTTACTTCTCGCCCTGCTCTTTGACAATTAATTATTTATCCAATATACTCTCTTCATTATGAAACAGTGTGAAATTTGCGGAAAAGGCTCAATCATGCGGGGAGCGAGGAAAAAGCTTCGCGGTAAGTATAATCCCACGGGGATGAAAAGGAAATATCCGAATCTCCAGCCATCCAAACTTCCGGACGGCACGAAAGCGATACTCTGCACCCAGTGCATGAAAAAAGCCTACGCGACCAAATAAAAAAGCCCGACAGATTTCACCTCCTTTCGTCGGGCACTGAACGAGCTGCTTCTCTTGAGCATCACTTCTTGACCTTCACAAGTTCCTCGGCACAGGCATCCGCGAGGCCGGGAACCGGCTCCTCGCTTCCGGGCACAGTGGCCCAACCGCCTTTTTCCATGAACTCGCGCTTCTGCCAGGTACTGTCAATCGCTTTAAGCTCCTCCAGCTTCTTCGCGGCACCGGATTGCGCCAAGAAACTTTTGACACAGATAGGAGTGGTCACCTTTACAACCGCGGCTTCCGCGCGGTCGGCCGCCATCTTATCGGCTGTACTGCCGAGAAACCACCCCAACCACATGAAGCCGACGATCATCGCCACGACTGCCCCCGCTACAAATGTCCAGAACACCTTTGACCACGTCGCCTGTCTCCACGTTGCCATTGGACGCCTCCTTGTGAGCAAGCCGGTTCATTCCGGTTTGTAGATATAATTTAGCACTCTACCACACACAAAACAAATGCTTGCTTTATGGCCTATATACTGCTTATTTACGGAGCTAAATTTCAATAAATTAAGTTTTTCGGAAACAAAAAGCCCCGGGAAGCTTGCGGCTCCCCGAGGCACGGAAACGAACCTACGTTGCGGATCAGCGTCCGCCCGGCGGCCTGAAGGTCCCCCTCGTTCCGAGTGTAAGTGAGATTGCCAGCCGAGAACGCGATGTCGTTCGGTGGAATTCCCCATAGCTCTCTTACTAACCGACTGAGCTCTCAGTCAATCCTTAGGATGACTTCATGAGTCATCGCTTGCTGTGCGGCAGGACCAACCATCAAGAAGATTTGTGGCATTCTTCCTCTCCTCCTTGTTTGGGCTTTTGGAAACCAATGTTCACGCCCATATCGCGGGCGGCACGAGCAAGAGCAAGCTTAGTTATTTGAGGGTTACTGGTAAAGACCCTCACCTCCTGAGCAGAACAGCTTTGTCTCACTCTAAGTAGTGCGCCGCCGTTCATATCAACGAACTTCACACGGCGCTCTCCGCTGCCAGATCCTTGCCCCATCTGGATAAAGCCCGGAGAAATGTTGTAAACTTCCGGCAATTTGGCCGCAGCATCAACTAATGCCGCGGCGAGATCTATGAATGTCGTATGATCTCCTCCGAACTTTCCGCCGCATCGTTTCTGCACGGCCATCACCCCCCTTCCCAGTTGAATTTTTAATTGCGAAAGAATATCAACAAAATAGCACTTTTGGTGCTATCTGTCAATCTTACCCTCTTACCTCTCCATCATCCCGATTTTCATATACCAGTCTGAGGTCGCGTCGGGACTGGGAATTTGATAATTGCCGTTATCATAAGGTTCAGCAGCGTTGTTAGTGATACGTCCCGCCACGCCCGGAGTATAGGCATCCGCGCCGCTATTTACGGCAACCGCCAAGCATTATCCATAAACCCGGCTCCCCAACCGCCAACCATATAGCTATTCACATCCAAGACTAACCAAACGTGGAACTGGCCTAAAGATTAATTACATCTCTGTTCTTAGAAAAAGTCCGAATACGTTATCGCGATGCCATTGTATAGATCCTTTGTTTGGTTTCGATCTATCGTCTTGCGGCAAAAATATCTCATGCCCGTGTTTACTGCTAAGATAAGGCACCGTCATTACTTTGGGATGCACATCCACCTTATAATCAGTTGTAAGAGTGAAAAATCCCTTATCAAAAGCCCAGTGGAGATTCCGTTCAAGAGCTATGCCATTTGAAGGATGACTACCTCCACCAGACGCCCTAGAGAATATATGCGCAGCTTCTAAGTTACTAAAAAATCTGTAATCAATTAAAAGATTCTTGCCAGTAATTGCGCACCTGTCTTCATAAAAGTACATAACAAGGTCTCGAAATGACCTATTTCTAATGATTCTCGTTGCTTCTTCTTTATCTTCCTCACCAACAAATGCATGATTAACTGGTAAATCAAATGCTTCACTTATGATCTCTTTAGGAATAATTTTCTTACCGATTTTGACCCTTCTCAAATCACCCAAGAAGGTTAGCTCTCTTAGAGCTATAAGAGCATGACTCTCTGTGCGTCTATTTAAGGAAGCCGCCCCAATCATAGAATCTAGTCTTGTATATTCTCGGCTACTAACCGCATACCGCAATATCTTGTATGTTAAATTATTTTCGGTATCCAATATTTTCACTATCAAGATAATATCCCCTGGCTTGAAATAATTACGGCCAGGATCGTTATCTGTATTTAGATATAGCCTATATTCATCTCTTGTTCCCTCACCGGCAATTCTATCGTTGTGATAAACATACTTCGTAAGAACAACATCGTCCGAAAATGGAGGTATAATATCAAGGATAACGTTGTCGTTAACTATGATTTCGCTTAAGGGCGGGAAAAATCCAACGGCTCCTTTAGACACTAAAAAATATCTACCGGCCTTCCCCGGCTGACCGTTTCGATATCCCAATTCTTGAGCATTTAATTTACGTAGATAAGCTACACTCCCAAAGGTATTTTCCATGATTGGATATCAATATTATTTTTTTCTATTAGGTTGTCAAAAAGAAAGGAGGCAACTGACAAAGCGATTGCTTTCGCAAGCAAAGGCGGGACAGCATTCCCAACCATTTTATACTGATTACCTATTGAACCAAGAAATGCAAAATCATCGGGGAAAGATTGCAATCTTGCCGCTTCCCTAACTGTAATTGACCTTGCCTGATTCGGATCTGGGTGAATATGACGTAAACCATCCTTATGCAAATGAGATACTATAGTGTTGCTTTGTTTATCTGCTTCTAAAACATAATATTTATGAATGCTTGAGGTTTTCCCAGTTTTCTTCGTATACAACCTTTTTAGTTTTTCAACTGTACCGTATTTCTTGTTAGTTCGCATCGCGTCAAGCGCAAGCTCCCTAAAAATATCTCTATCTCTTTCGTTATGATAACGCGGTACATGATTTAGTATGTCAGCATCCCCCAGAACACAATATCGCTTTTCTTCCTTATTTTTGCCTATTTCTAATTTAGGCAAATCGAAAATCGCTTCAGCAACAGTTATTCTGCGATTTTTGTACGCAGGAAGTATTCTCGTATAAAAATTTTTTAATAATCCCTGAGTTTCCCCCGCAAACGAATTATTGCGTATTCCTAGCAACACAAGACGTTTCCTATTCTGTGGTACTCCATAGTCAGCTGCATCGACCAACGCATATCTATTTAAATCATCTATCAACGAGTAGCCTATCTTAGAGAATACTTTTTTAATCTTATCAACAACAAAAATTCCACCTGGCCTCGCACTAAGCATCCCTGGAACATTTTCAAAAACAAAAGCGTGTGGCTGAAAATGCCTTACAAGGCTAGCGTAATTCTCAAACAGAAAATTTCTGTAGTCATTATTCATTCCGTCTTCATCCCTGATACGTCCCGCAACAGAATAAGCCTGACAAGGAGGACCTCCCACTATTAAATCAATAAAGCCCCCTCGATTTTTAACAAGAGCATTTAATCCAATATTAGAAGAATATTTTGAGTTGTTACCCCAACCCTCCAGAAGTTCTTTTGTTTTTTGTATATCGTAAAGTAACACCCTATCTTCTGCATCCTCATAACCCCACCTCTGCCTAAGACGATGCACGAGGGTATTCCGCGATGGTTTGTCCCATTCAACAGCAGCAATAGTTTCGTAAAAACCAGCCATTTCGAAACCTTCAGTTAACCCCCCACAGCCGGCAAATAAATCAAGTGTTTTAATTTTTTTATTTTTTACTGGCATATTTTTTCTTATTAAAACAAAGAAGTAGCTGCCTACCTATATAATACCCCAAAAGTGGAGGAACCGCATTCCCTACCTGCCTATTTTGCTCCGTCCTTGTCCCAAAAAACCGGAAAACATCAGGAAATGACTGCAATCTAGCATTTTCACGAACTGTGGGTATGCGATTATACTTATAATGGAAGTGGTTTCTATGCCCAGTATCAATTGTCTTTGATGGTTTCTTACTGTGATATCTTGTCCATGCCTCATTAAATGTTCTGTTCTTTCCCACTCCTAATGGAAGATCTTTATGATTTCCTCCTTCTGGAACAAGCGAGATAATCGACTTCACTAAAGCGGTGTGCTTTGTGGCAACGTGATTATACAAAATACTAGAGTTTTTTCTCATCATTTTCTGATAAGCAGTTTTTGCGGTTACAGAGTATCGACTTTCTTCTGAGCCGAGCTCTTTTTCCAACGAGGGTAGGTCACCGATGGCGTCGGAACAAGTAATGTAATCTTTTGGCGTATATTTTGGCTCTGGAAAATAGAACTCGCCGTATTTTTTTTGTAAGCCGATAAAAAACACTCTTTTTCTTATTTGCGGTACCCCATAATCAGCTGCACAAAGTATTTTTACTTTAACATTATATCCCATCCTACTCAGCCTATTTACTATCTCATCCTTTACGGTTCCGTCATAAAGGCTTGCTAAACCGGGAACATTCTCAATTAAAAATGCTTTTGGCTTCAACTTATCTATTGACTCTATGACAGCTATATACAATCTATTCCTTTTATCATCAAAGTTCCTGCTTCCTGTTAATGAAAAACCTTGGCAAGGCGGGCCCGCTATTATTACATCTATTTTTTCTTTAATTTCTTCTTTAATTCTATAAACTGCGTTTTTTTTGAAAAGATCTATGTTGGATACTTTTGCACCATTGTGATTTTTTTTAAATGTTTTCAGAGCTGTTTCATTATTATCTATACCCAAAATCACCTCATAGCCTGCATCAACGAAACCACGAGAAAGACCCCCGCATCCGCTGAATAAATCTATAACCTTAAATTTTTTTGTGCCATGCATAATAAGATTATAACAAGAAATAAATAAAAAAGCTGGGTCTAAATAAGGAATTATCTTACAATATCTACATGGCAGACATATTTTCGAAAAAGAAGAGAAGCGAAATAATGTCTTTAATACGATATAAAAATACAAAGATTGAGGTGGCGCTCTGCGGATTAATCAGTGCGGAATTGTACCCTGTGGGGTACAGATATAGGAAAAACCATAAAAATGTTCTAGGGAAGCCCGACATCGTTTTTGTCGCGCAAAAAATAGCTATTTTTATTGACGGCGATTTTTGGCATGGATATAATCTAAAATACTTAAATCAAAGACCTCCCAGACAATATTGGCTATTAAAAATTAGGCAGAATATGGAGCGAGACAAAAAAGTGAATTGCGCATTAAGAAGGAAAGGTTGGAGAGTGCTCCGTTTTTGGGAGCACGAATTCGAAAAAAAACCAGACATTGTGTTGGGAAAAATTTTTAAGGCTGTTAAGGGTTAGTTATAAATCTTTGTTGCTATCCCTAAAATTTGAGCTAGTGTGCTTCCCATAAGACTGCTGCATTATACCCCTCACCCCCTTACGAGAACACTCAGCTGAGCAGAATCTACTCGTAATTTGGTAACCATTTTTACGCGGGTGATATTCTTTCTTGCAAAAATCACAAACCTTAATTATGCTTAAATCTCTATTTTTAGGGTCATCTGAGTATTTAGCCATAGAATGAATGTTTCTATTATATCATCTCTCTGCTAATAATTCGACAAAAAGCCTGCCACAAAGACAATTCACGTGCCAATAGTTATTGGCAGCTGCTCGAATTTCTTTAAGTATTTGAAAAACGACCGCCGTGGAACTACAACCCTAAAGTTCAGGGTATAAATTTCTTAAAAACGTCTCCGAGTTTTTCAACAACTCCAACCTTCACATCTTCCTCATCTTTCAATGGATTTTTTGAAATTATTGTACGTGGAGGTGTATAAAGATTTTTTATGGAATCAATAATAAAATCTAAAAATTTCTTCTGCTCCTCTAGGTGCTTTGAATCAATATCTCTTTTTAAGAGCGTCCGATATGACTCAAGGGATTGTGCTACAACGGACTTAAATGAATACTCCTCTAAATACTCCCTATCTCTTGCGTGCTGAGCGTGAAAAAATACGGCAGAATAAACGAGGGGTAGCGCTAAGACAAGCTCAAGCCATATAGCCGTAGTAAATCCCATATTCGCAACCAGTTCCCGAAACGCGAAAAGTGCCACACAAAGAAGGAGGATAATATTAAAAAGAAACCAACCCAACCAGACATTCCTTGACTTCTGTAGCTCTATTTTTCTATCCTCAAAAAAACTAGAAGGGTTTTTCTCTCCCCTTAACGACTCCCCGTTTTCCCCCAAAGGAATTTCCATTTGAAATTATTATATCACGCGAGCCGCTTGGCGGACAAAAAAGTTATCCACATCCTCAATCTTACGAAGTTGAACTTCGTAAGATCAACTTCGTAAGATCATAATCCCAACCCCTTTTTGTAATGATTTATTAGAAACTGGCTAGGATTGCCTTTTTTTAATTCTGCGTTTAATTTCGCTTGCATTTGTTTGCGCATTGGTTCTCTCACGGATTCCATTAAAGTATCTATCAAAATCAGATTTGATTTTTTCTGTGAGTTGCTTATTGAACTTCTCCTCTTCAAATCTTTTGTCTTGTTTTTTCTTTTTAACTTACCCAATGACCAAATAATAAAATCCAGGATCTTATAATCTGTTATTTTTTTTGCATCAACACAAAACCTTGTTCTAAATTTCTTAATTACCTCCTGTATTTTTTTATTTTTAGAAAACTCTAAATAAAGATCTTCCATATAGTCAAATAGAATCTTTGCTGAGTCTATCTTTGCTTCTTTGTTATTCCCCGATACCACCTTATGAATCACAGTCGAGACTTCTGAATCGAAAATCGGCTTATCATTATCTATTGTATGAAGCAGTTTTGTCGCAAAGCTAAATTGAATGGTATTCCCGCCTCTTAAGGTTGGTAATGCATACAAACGATTTAGAATTACCTTCAAGTCAATATTTCCGCTTGCCAATAATTTAAAATATTCCGTTTTTTGCTCATCGCTTAATCCAGCACTATCTAATCGATAATATGATCTAAAAATAAACTGAAATACGGTGTTATCTATTACATTTCCTTTTTCATACTCATTTCTTAACCATAAATAGACATCAACATCTTCACGAGTTATGTTCAATATTATCTCATCTCGCCACTTATAAATTTCTTCAATTATTTCTAAATCAATAACTTTCCCCATGATCATAGCAACTTCACGGAGTTGATATTACAAAATTGAACTCCTTAAGATTTAAACTTACAATTTCGCGAATAATTTAGAGCGGTGGATGGCAAAAACAGCGGCAAAGGAAACAAGCATTGTGGCAGCCCAGCCGATCAAGCTATCTCTGCCTATAAGACCTATCAATTTTTCCGGCTCTTTCAAAGATTTGCCGGAAACAACCACGCCGTTATTGTATGACACGGCGACCAAGGCCTGCCTTATCCCCGCTCTTGGCTGCCAAGTTACCCTGTCTTCGCCTTTTAATTTAGCTTCAGCCAGAATTCCCTGCGGGACATTCGGCGACTGCCCATCAAAAGATGCAGATGATGCCGCGACTTTTCCGTCCAAGCCGTAAACTATCACATACGGAGCCAGCTGTTTCGTGATTTCGGTTTTCTCGCCGCCGATAAGATAGGACGGCTCAACGCCCTGGGATAAAATAGACGCCACGTCATTCGCGATTTGCGCCGGCTCGCTATTCACGGAAAGCCTGATAGTCTGCTGGACCAGGCCGTAAGCCATTACCGCCAAAAACGATACGGTAACGCCAATCGGCAGCCATTCAATAAAAATTATTTTAAATTTCATAAATTTTATCTTGTTTTTTACAGCCCGAACGCAGATATAAATACCTCAAACACCGAACCGAACAAATCCCGACTCCTGATAAGGCTTGTCGGAGGCGTTGCCTGCGGTTCCGGCTGAGGAGACTGCTGGATAAAAGGCTGTTGCGGTATTGGCTGTAATTGATCCGTTCCCGGCGCGCCAGCCGGCCCTGTTCCGGGAGCAAGCTGATTGCCCGGCATAATTTCTTGTTGCGGCAATTGCGGCACATTTGGTCCTGTTCCGGGAGCGAATTGATTATCAATCATCATTTTTTGTTCAGGAGCTTGAGGCGCTATGATTTTCGGAACATATTGATCGCCGGGAGGCATATTTTCCGGAGACAAGCCCTCTCCACGTTCAATCCTCTGCGGCGATTGCGGCATCCCCGGCCCTGTCCCGGAAGCATACTGATTGTCGGGCATCATTCCCGGTCCCGGACCTTGAGACCCGTTCGGTTCTATTTTGGGAACCATTTGGTTGCCAGGCGCCATTCCTTGGGAAGACTCCTGATTTTTAGGGCCGAAATTCTCAAAACAATTTTTTGCCTGCTCAAACAATTTCGCCTTGTCTTCGTTTTTTATTGATTGGGATTGGATTTGCCCAAACGCATTATCTCCTATCGCCGACTTAACGCAATCTCTCGCCTCTTGCGACATATCGGAAATAGGAGGAAAACCCGAGCCTCCTCCAGCCTGCCCTTGGGGTGGCGTCATCTTCGAGAAACACTGTCCCATTTTTTCTCCAGATTCTTTTGGAGGCATCGCCTGCCCATTCTTCATTTTTTCAAACATTTCGTTTCCCAAGAGAGCCTTGAGGCAATCCGCCACCTCGGACGGAATATTTTGCATTGATTGCTGGAATTGTTTTTGGCCTTCTTCCATCCTCTGCAAGTCTTCCCGGGGAATCATCCCGTTTTCTTTAGCGAAATTAAAGCACGTCTGCTGATTGTCGGGATTGTTACAAAACGCATCGCATTGGTCTTTCCCC
>JAPLZW010000067.1 GCA_026394835.1 Candidatus Wolfebacteria bacterium | reverse complement strand
GACAGCTTAAGAGAAAATGGTTTTGAGGTGGAAACAAGTGTCGAGCCGTTACCCACAGATGAAGATTTAACTACTTACCCACAAATGTGGGGCGAAGACGAAAAAAGCAAAGTAGTTCATGAGTATTTAATAATTAGAGCAAGGAAATTATCTAAAACTAAGAGTTTATAATTTTTAACTTTCAGTAATTGGAATTTTTTCAGGATTTAGAAATTTTATGACCAAATATATTTTTGTCGTGGGCGGCGTGATGTCGGGAGTGGGCAAAGGCGTGGCGGCGGCATCAATCGGTAAAATTTTGCAATCAAAAGGATTCAAAGTCACTTCATTGAAGATTGACCCTTATGTTAATTTAGACGCCGGCACCATGAATCCCACGGAACACGGCGAAGTTTTTGTTTTGGACGATGGTATGGAGTGCGATCAGGATATGGGGAACTACGAAAGATTTCTTGGCTGCGATTTGTCCGGAGCGAATTATATGACTACGGGAAGCATCTATCAATCCGTGATTAATCGCGAACGCAATTTGGGATACAACGGAAAGTGCGTTCAGGTTGTTCCTCATATCTGTCTTGAAGTTTTGAATAAAATCGATAAAGCGGCCGCGAAAGCCAAAGCCGATATCGTGATTGTGGAAATCGGTGGAACGGTCGGCGAATACGAAAACATTCTTTTTCTTGAAGCCATCAGAATTTTAAAAATTAAAAAACCGGATGACGTGCTCATAGCTCTTGTGAGCTATCTGCCCATCCAGGGATCCGATAGCGAACTAAAAACAAAGCCGACTCAGCACGCGGTGCGAAATCTGAATTCCGTGGGATTGCAGCCGGATGTCATCTTGGCAAGGGCATCGGTTCCGATAGATAAAAAAAGAAAAGAAAAAATCGCTTTCCATTGCAGCGTTCCCGAGGAAAATGTTATTTCCGCGCCCGACGTTTCAAGCATCTATGAGGTTCCGATTAATTTCGAAAAAGAAGTATTTCGGAACCGGCGATTGTATTTTAGCGGATTCTTATATATCGGTAATCGAAGCCGTAAAGCATGCCGCTTATTTCTTAAGGAGAAAGCCGGAAATTCACTGGCTAAATGCCGAAGATTTTGAAAAATCGGCTAATTTAAAAAAGCTTTCGGCGTATCACGGAGTTATCATCCCCGGCGGTTTTGGCAGCCGCGGAGCGGAAGGTAAAATCGCGGCCATCCGTTATTTGAGGGAAAACAAAATTCCTTATTTTGGATTATGCTATGGAATGCAGCTCGCAATCGCGGAATACAGCCGGACAGTCCTGGGGTTCAAGGATGCGAATACGACTGAAATTAATCCCGAAACCAAGCATCCCGTCATAGACATATTGCCGGAACAGAAGAAGAACCTTGCGGAGAAAAATTTGGGCGGAACCATGCGTCTCGGGGCATATCCGGCGGCTATTGAAAAAGGAACTATCGCTTACGAAGCATATAAAAGCCATTTGATTTCCGAGCGCCACCGCCATCGTTACGAGGTCAACCCCGATTATATAGAGAAACTTAAAGACAAAGGATTGATATTCTCCGGATTTTCACCGGATAGGCGGTTAATGGAGATAGCCGAACTTCCGAAAGACAGGCATCCCTTTTTTCTGGGAACGCAGTTTCATCCCGAATTCAAATCCCGGCCGCTTTCACCGCATCCGTTGTTTAGGGAATTCGTGAGAGTCGCCGCGGATAGAAAAATCCCGAAAATCCGTGTTTAGAAATTAACATGATTATCTCCCTTTACGGTTCAGATACTTTTCTCCGGAACCGAAAATTTAAAAAGATAATTGAAGCCTACCTGGTAAAAAACCCGTCCGCCTTGATTGATAAATTCGATTTCAGCCGGGCGAAACCGGGAAACGGCGCGGACCAGGAATTTGAAAGGCTCAAAGAGTTCATATCCAACCGTTCCATTTTCGCCAGTAAAAAAATGGCGGTTCTTTCCAATGTTTGGACCGATGAAAATGTTTTGCGCGGACGAGGAACGAAAACCAAAAAAGACGATTCATCGTCTCCCGCAGCGAAAGATTTCAAAAAGCTTTTAGCGCCGTTTTTTGAGTCAAAAGAGCTGACAGTTGTTTTTTTGGAATCAAAAGCTCCGCTTGCCGCTTTTAAATTTATTCTTGAAAAACCGGCGGAGCATGAAGAATTTGAGGAACTTTCCGGTTTGAAGCTCAAGGCTTTCATCAAGAAAGAGGCGGAGGAGTCCGGATTGCTTTTGTCCCCGGATGCTCTGGATTTTCTCGCTTATTCTTTCGAGTCCAATATCTGGGGACTTGAAACCGAGCTCCAAAAATTGCTTTGGCTGAAGCCCGGTTCTGTCCTGGGGCTTGCGGACGTTAAAATGGCTGGCGATTATTCGGAATCGGAAAACTTGTTTGAATTTACAAATAGCCTCGGCTATCCGGGAAACGTAAGAGCGAAATTGTATTCTCTGGAGAGATTGTTGTTTTCCGGTGAAGATCCCCGAAAGATTTTTAATATCTTTGCGGCCGGCAGATATTTATCTCCCGCAATGCTTCTTTCTGCGGCTGATTACGATGTGGCGGTAAAGTCCGGGAAAATGGATTACGGAGAGGTTTTAACGGATCTGGTTTTGGGATAAATTTGAAACTTAATCTTTTTAATCTCGTATTTAAATAAGAAGGCCGGTGTTTTCCCGGAAATTAAAATTATTGATTAATAATCTATGAAATACGAATTATCGAAATTACCTTACGCTTACGGCGCCTTGGAACCATTTATTGATGCGAAAACCATGGAGCTCCACCACGATAAGCATCACCAAGCTTATGCCGATAAATTAAACGCGGTTTTGGATAAATATCCGGATTTGGCGGAAATGTCCATTGAAGAACTTTTGCGGAATTTAACGAGCCTGAATATTCCGGAAGCCGATAAGAATGCCCTTAAAAATAACGGCGGAGGATATGTTAATCATAATCTTTATTGGGAAATAATGGATCCGGGCAGAAAAATTGACGGTGCTTTGTCGGAAGAAATAACAAAAATTTTCGGCTCGCCGGAGGAATTCAAAAAACTCTTAAGCCAGACAGCCATAAACCAATTCGGCAGTGGCTGGGGTTGGCTTGTCCGCGACGAAAAAGGCAATCTTCTGGTCTACTCAACTTCCAATCAGGATTCGCCTTATTTGAAAAATCATACGCCGATAATTTGTTTGGATGTCTGGGAGCATGCCTATTATCTGAAATACCAAAACCGCCGCCAGGAGTATGCGGAAAATTGGTGGAACGCGGTAAAGATGATTTAAAAACTCGGATAAACCATTGCCAAAATGACTATGGCAATAACAATAAATGTTGCCATAATAAGTGTCGGCCGGAGGGTTTTTTCATAAGCTCTAAGCTCTTCATCCCTTTCCGTTTCAAAAATCAGAATAATTATGAGTTCGTCGAAAATAAGCCCCATCCCGATGCCTAGAACGATTATGCTCCAGGGATTTACTCCCGACACAAGCAGCATTATGGCCGCCGCGAGAATAAAAACCGCGCCCCAATGGATATGGTGCCATCTCAATTTGATGAGCGAGCGCGTAAATGGATGTTTGAAATAACCGGGATTAATGAAATAAAAAATTCTGTAAAATAAAAGACCCGTGGCGAAAGCCAGCGCGAATTCTATAAATTTATTCCCGAATATTTTCATACTGCTGTTTTACGATATATTTTTTGAGCGGGTAGGGGGAATCCCTGCCTGCCGGCAGGCAGGGGACCCTTGTCAACCAGTTTGTCTCGTAAAATCCAAATCTTGATTTGGAAAATTTTACGCGATCCCGTTAGATTTGAGCGAGAGAGGGGAATCGGACCCCCGTATCCTGCTTGGAAGGCAGGCGCACTACCACTGTGCTACTCTCGCACATCATTGTAGGGATTTGGATTAACGGGATTATGAAACGATAATTTCGCTTCGCTCAGATCGTTTCGGGAGAAAACTGGAGTAATAACCACTATACGATACCCGCGTTGGTATTTATCAATATAATACCTTCACTTGATTTTTTCAAGAAAATGACTTTAAATAATGTAAAGCCAGTAGTTGGTTATTTTTTACGAAGAAGGCGCGTGGGCCGAAAAAGTCGCCAAAATCCGGCAGCCGGCCCGCCTAAACCATGCTTACAAGCTATTACTTAAAAATACCGAGGCGGATAAGGATTCTGATAATCTTTTTTGTCATTATGCTGGCAGCTTATTTCGTCGCGAGATTTCTTTTTGCCGAGACAAGGAATGTCCCCGATGATTTCCTTAAAGCAAGGCAACAAGCCTCTCTGGTCGCTCGGGATATTGTGAATATTTCCGATGATTCCACTTCAAAAATAGACCAGATAGCCAAGCTTGATGAAGAGCGGAATTATACGGGCGCTCTTGTTCTAGTGACGGAGGAACTCCAGAAAAACAGGACCGCGAGGGGGAAAGCCGTTGAGCTTTCCAATAATTTGGAACTGATGGCGGAAAATTTGAGTAAAATATCTCCGATTTCTTTCGGGCAGAAAGCGCTGGAGGCGGTAAGTTCCGAAACCACTTTAATCAGCCATCTTATAGCCTACAATGATTACTTGAACCAGCTTTTGGATATTCTCCGGCAGAAATTCTCGGGCAGGACCCAAGGGGATGGCATTCCCGATCTGGTGAAAAAGCTGAATAACGAAGCAAAAACAATAAACGATTTAAACCAGAAGTTTAACGATATAATGAAAGAATTCGACGCATAGGCGTCGAATTCTTTATCGGGCCATCGGATAGTGGTAGTCCGCACCCTTGGGGTGGGTGTAGTCCCGGTCCGATTCCGGGTGGCCCGACTATTAGGAATTTAAAATACCCATTTACAGGGTATTTTTTGCGGTTTCAAGCCATTTATTGACAAATAGATATTGGTATGGTATAATGTAAAATAGGGTGAAAAAGGTCTTGTGGAGGTTCTTTGAATCAAACAATTTTGAGTGGAGGTATAGAGAGATGGACATTCTTGTGATGGTTCTTGCATTTGTTCTGTTCGGGGTTTTGGCGTTTGGGGCGTACTACATATCACGACACTCATGATGGAGGTGATTGGAAATGTCCAACAAGTCAGGGCAGAAGCAAGGATTGCCGCGCGGTATGAAGAAGGTCGGCCGCGTGGGGTTTATGGTCGTATTTATGGCCATGATCGGCTTTGGCCTTTTCTTTGTTTCGGGATTCTTCGTTCCGGAACGGCCGGCGGTGAGTCACGAGCCGATTCCGATTCACCTCCGAATGCCGATGCCGGGAATCGTTCCTGGCACAGGCGACGGCGGAGAATAATCACTGATAGCCAATCGGGGCGCTGGCTGTCAGATTCATTTCGTTCACATATAGCGCCCCACCCTTTTTAAGTAGTTAGTCATTAGTAGTTAGTCGTTAGTCACTATGAGGCTGGGAGTTATCCGATGTTTTGCACATCAAATAATCTCTCTTCCGGATAATTCACAGCCTTATGGGGATTAAATAAACGAGAATCTAGGATCTAGTAAATAGAAAATAGAAATATATGAAAAGGAGATTATTGTTGACAATTGTCGTCATATATGGTATATCATTAGCATGGTTTTTAAGAAAATAAAGACAATTTCGGCGTTTGTTTTTCTCTGGATTTTCATATCCGCGGCTTTATTTTCCGCATTATACTTCGCGGGATGGCTTCCGTCGTATATGAAAGATTTTGTCGTGGACGCGGAAATGTCTTTTATCAGTAATCCCGCGAGCCCGGCTCCGGCTTTTTCCGTAAAAGGCGCGGGAATCCTGATTCCCTCGGTTGATATAGATTCACCTGTGGTTTTTCCGACATCAACAGATAAGAATGTTCTGGAAAAAGCTCTTTACGGTGGAGTGGCGCACTATCCAAGTTCGTCCTTGCCCGGAGAAAATGGCAATGTCTTCATCTTTGGTCATTCAACGGATAAAACTTTTGTAAAAAACCAGGCTTTTACCGCTTTTACTAAATTACACGACGCAAAAGTTGGTGATGATGTCCTGATTAAATCGAACAATGTTATTTATTATTATCGGATTACTTCCGTTGAAATATTGAGCCCGGAGAAAACCAAAATTTATATGGATAGCCCGGAACCTAAACTAACGCTTTCGACTTGTTGGCCGGTTGGAAATCCGATGAACAGAACCGTAGTGGAGGCGAAGTATATCGGAATGGCCACAGCGAAGAAGTAAGATTTAAGAAGTAAGAATAAGATTTTCTTGAGAAATCCTGATTCATAAAAAATTTATGAACAGGACTTTCTCCGGAATATTCGGGGAATCGCACCTTGATACGATACCATCGCGGTGTCGAACGAATATGGTTGGTTGGATTATAATGCTCCCGAGAGGAGTAAAGGAGACTGCCATGCGTTTTAGCAAATGGGTCACGTTTCTTTTCGTCTTGATCGCTTTGAGCGCGATCAGCGCGGGCTATAACGGAGTGTGGTGGCCGTTTAAGCCATCGGCGCCGGCGACTACGCCAATTCCGAAAACGGCGTCATTGCCGTCGGATTCTGCCGAAGTTCGCGCCCAGATTGCAAAATTGGAGCGCGAAAAGCAGGAGCTTGCGGCAAAGCTCGCGGAGTGCGAGCAACTTTGCCCCAAGATTCCCCCATGTGCTCCGGTTGCCAAATTGGCGCCGAAACCAAAGCCTAAGCCAGTAGCTCCGGAGGTGGAATGGATCAAATGCCCGAATGGCGGGCACGTGCGAAAAGGGCAGAAGTGCCCTCCGCCAGCGCCGGCAGCCAGAGCGGCAGCGCTTGCGCCTGCTACGCCAGCTCCTGTCCAAGACGCCAAGGCCGAAAGGATGCTCCTGACCGCCGGCGGTCCCTTGACCCTTTGGACTGACATCAAGAATCAGTCCGGAATGTCGCAACAGGGAGTGCCGATGGTTTTCACTTTCTTCAAAAAGGGAGTGGGTACTGTCGGTCAGCTCATCCTGAAGAACACGGATGCGGCTGGTATCGTAGAGTTAAATTATCCCACAGGAGCGGATTGTGCCACCGTGGAGATTGCAAAACAGGCTTGGCCGCTTCTCGTGGCGGCAAAGCCGGAAGGAGGGTATCGCATCTATGACAGAGGGATGACGAACATTTGCGTGAAAGACGCGAGTCTTACCACGCGGATACACGTCGGACCTTTTGTGGTCGCCGACCATCCGGTTGGCACCCTTCCCTCCATCCCCAAGATGGCCAACTAACCAACCGGCGTCCCGACAAGTTCTAAACTTCGTCGGGACGCCGCACATTCTTTTTATATTTTTCTTCTTAAAATAATTAAGGGGAAAAAAGTGAAAAGAAAAATATGGGAAAAATATTTTATAAAAATAGAAAATTATTTATTACGGCTGTTATGGCTGTTGTTTTAGTATTTGCTTTTCAAACCGCTTTTGCCGATGAATATTATGGCGGCGAATATTATTATGGAGGGACGGATTTCGCTCCGGGATATTCAGAGGCGGGAGCCAGCTCTATGTCATTTACTCCCGGTTATTCGGAATCAGATGCTAATTCCGCTAATTTTGTTCCGGGTTCGTCAGAATCAAATTTGGATTCAATGAATTTCACTCCCGGTTCATCGGAATCCAGTGTCGCTTCAATGGAATTCACACCCGGCAGTTCGGAGTCAAACGTGAGCACGATGGAATTCACTCCGGGTTCATCGGAATCCAACATAAGCTCTATGACTTTCACGCCTTCGTCTTATTCTTACTCATACGGCGCCCCGAGTTATTATGAAGGTTCGTCAAATGTGAATATAAGTCCAATTGGCTTTAATCCCGGGGCTTCAAATATAAATCTCAATCCTTTGGTTTTTAATCCGGGATTGGGCGGACCTGGTATCAATCCTTTGGCTTTCAATCCCGGGGCTTCAAATATTGCTAATAATCCATTGGCCTTTACTCCGGGCGCGTCAGATATATCCAATAACCCGTTGTCTTTCAGCCAGGGATTTTCTTCGATATTTAACACCCCCAACTTCTTTAACTCGGGATATAGCACCGTGCCGGTAACGTATGCTGCGGGTGGCACTCCGGTTGCCTTGGCCGCGGTTCCCGCGACAGGCATTATGGATGACCCGAGAATTATTTTCTTCCTCGTAGCCATCCTCGGTTTTGGCGCGTTTCTTGCTTATCGTATCTCCAATTTTCTCATCAAAAAAAATCTTTTCGGTTTGGCGTCGGATAAAATAAAATTGCCGGACAATGGCTTTTATATTTTTGCCGAAGCCATGGAAAACCACTTCGAGCTTTTGTCCGGAATCCAGTGGGACGATCCTCTTCGCGAGAAATTGGTCAGAGAGATGGATAATTTAAAAGAAATTGTCGGCTCCGGAACGTTTAATTTCGCATTATTCAAGGATCAGATGGAGATTTTAAGGTTCTTGTGGAATGAAATCCTTCCGGAAGGGGATAAGTTAAAGAAACTGAAAGAATCTCTTTTTGAGCTTGAGCTTACAATCCGCGGACTTGAAGAAAAAAAATCGCCAAAGAACATGGAACTTGCGGTTGCGTAAGGCTTAAAAGTAAAAAATTCCTCCGGCATTGCGCCGGGGGATTTTTTTAAACCTCAGCTTTCCCGTCGAAAATTAAAAGGGTATAATATATGAAAAGGGTCGGCCGTTAAATCAACAAAAAATTTATGTATTCATTATTAGCGGAAAAATTTTCCAGTTACGGATGTTTTGCAAGAGGCGTCAATTTTATCCCCGAATATTTTTTACCATTTTTGGGTCTGGCGGCTTTTGGCTGGGTTGTCCTCATTCTTTGGGTTTTTTATTGGAAAGGCATGGCGCTCTGGAAAGCCGCCCGGTTAAAAGATAAGTGGTGGTTTATAGCGTTATTGCTTATAAATACGCTTGGTATCCTTGAAATTCTTTATATCTATATTTGGAGCAAAAGAGAGTCGCTGAAAAGCAGGCGCGAGGCTTAGTTGAAAATGTTATAATATGGAGGCGGCCGTATACGGCCGCCTCCAAGATTATGAAAATAAAAGAAAGAGACAATATTCAGGAAAGAGTCGCGATTACCGGGCTGGTTATCTCCGCGCCTGCGATTTTACTTTGGTTTTCTTCCAGCGTGTGGTCATTGCTCGGTTGGAGCTGGTTAAGGCTTTATGCCGATTTTTCGGCAAAACTTCCTTGGTTTGCCCAACTTTTGATTTTTGCGGTTTTTCCTTTTATCGGCATGACGCTTGGCGTTTGGGCGGTTTGGCGGTCAAGAATATTTTTAAGCGCTTCCTTCTTTATCCTTGAATTTATGCTTTTTTGCCTGACAGTCTTCGTTTTTATGAAATAACAACCGGCTTCATGATCATGAAAAGTGATTTTATGAAAGGAATCGTTATCTTTATCGCCGCGATCCTGGTCTTTGGCGCGATGGCCGGGGTTTTTTATTATTTTTATTTCGTGAAGGCCGGAGGAGATGCGCCGGTAAAAATATCTTCCGACACCGATATTAAGGGCAGTATTAATTTTGTGGACATTGGTTCCGGAATGATGAACGTAAAAACCGAAAGCGGAGATAAAAACTTAGCAATCAATAATGATACGAAGTTATTAGACGACAACAATAATCCCGTTGACATCGGTTTTTATCAAAAAGGCTTTGATGTGGAGGCGAAAGGAGTTGCTGGCAGCGATAACTCCTTAAAAATTTCCGAAATAAAAGCGATAAGTTTTCCCAATATAATCATTTTGTCGCCGGAACGGGGCGATTTGATTGGCGGGAATCTTATTGTCCGGGGGAAGGCCAGGGTTTTTGAAAATCAGTTTAATATTAGGATTGTTTCGGGCGGCCAGCCGGTTTATGAAACAAGCGCGACTTCAAGCGCGAAGGATGCGGGCCTTTTCGGGGATTTTCTGCAGACTATAAATATCGGAACATTAAATTTGAGCGGTTCGGATTTTATTCTTGAAGTTTTTGATAAGTCGGCTAAAGACGGCAGCGAAACAAACAAGGTTTCTGTTTTGCTTTCCGTCCAGGCAGGAGATCAGGTTGGCGTAAGGGTTTATTTCAATAATAATAAGATTGATTCCGGTTCCGATTGCGGGAAAGTCTATCCGGTTTCGAGGGTCATACAAAAAACGAACAGGATAGGGAACGCGACTCTTGAGGAATTATTAAAAGGTCCGACAAGCAAAGAAAAGGATGCCGGATATTTTACCGGCATAAATCCGGATACGCGGATGAACAGCCCTCTTTCGGTGGACCAAAATACAGGCATGGCTTTTGTTGATTTTAATGAAGCTTTGGAGAGTGGAGTCGCTGGTTCCTGCCGGGTAACGGCAATCCGAGCTCAAATTAGCCAAACTTTGAAGCAATTTTCCACTATCCAGAATGTAATAATCTCTATTAACGGCAATAGTACGAGCACGTTACAGCCCTGAGCGGGAAGTAAGAATAAAGAAGTAAGAATTAAGAATTTAGATAAAAAGAGCGTCCCCATTATCCTATCGGGGCATTTTGTGTCAATTTTTAATCTTTCAAAATCTGTTAAAATTAATTAGGCGTAAATCCTAATTCATAATTCCTTATTCTTAATTCCATGATTAACAGGGGCATAGCAACATTCGGATTGGACTACGGCAAATGTCCCAAGTGGCTGTTTGAGAGAATGGTCAATTTGAGCCGGCAGATGATTTACGTGATGAACGAGGAATACGGCCCGGATACCTTTATTGAAAGGATTGCGGACCCGGGATGGTTTCAGTCTTTGGGCACGGTTTTGGCGTTTGACTGGAACGCGTCGGGCCTGACCACGATTTTAACCGCGGCTTTGAAAGAAGCCATTAAAGGTCACCAAAGGGAATTCGGAATTTTTATTTGCGGCGGCAAAGGAAAAACCTCCAAGCAAACGCCGGAAGAAATTATACGCTGGGGCGATTATTTAAGTTTGCCGGAGCCGAGCGTCAACAACCTGGTTTATAATTCCAAAATGGCGGCGAAAGTGGATAGCGCTTTGGTACAGGACGGATTTCAGCTTTATCATCACACTTTCTTTTTTTCTAAAAATGGCCACTGGGCGGTGGTCCAGCAGGGAATGAATACGGAAAAAGGAAGCGCTCGCAGGTATCATTGGTATTCCAAAAAAGTCACGGATTTGGTCAACGAGCCGCATTCGGGCATTACCAGCCCGACTAATGATATAACTTTGAATTTGTCTGCCGAGGCGAGTGATAAAACGCGTGATATCAGCACCGGCCTGGTTCAAGGGAATTACTTCGGCTTGATGAAAGATATCAAGATTCTGCGGAGGCATTCTTCGGATTTATCGCAGTCGCTTGCTATTCAAAACGGCCAGCAAAGATTGGCGTTTCTTAATTTAGAGACCAAAGAATTTAAAACGCACCCGGTGGTAAGCGAGGATTTCTCCAAATCAAAATATCTTGATAAGATACTTTATAAGGTTACCGAGGCGAATCCGCAAAATTACGAGAAGCTGGTGGCATTGCCGGGAGTGGGACCAAAAACCGTGCGCGCCTTAAGTTTGGTTTCGGAAGTGATTTATGGGGCGAAGCCGTCATATGAAGACCCGGCGAGATATTCATTTGCCCATGGCGGCAAGGACGCCACCCCGTACCCCGTGGATAAAAAAACCTATGACTCCACAATTCTGTTCTTTAGCCGTTTAATCCAGCGTTTGCGGATATCGGCTTCGGAAAAAAGATTGATGGAGACGAGGCTGAATCAGATATAAGATGCAAGAATTAAGATTTAAGATTTCAATATGATAAATTACAAAGAGTTTTCAAAAATAGAATTAAAAGCCGCGAAAGTAATTTCTGCGGAGCGGGTGGAAGGTTCGGAGAAGCTCATTAAATTACAACTTGAGGTGGGTGATAAAGATGAGGCAGGTGAGCCAGTTAATCGTCAGATTGTAGCCGGTATCGGCAAGGCTTACGCGCCGGAAGACTTAATTGGCAAGGAAGTCGTGATAGTGGCTAATCTTGAGCCCAGGCAACTGATGGGCATAGAGAGTAACGGCATGCTTTTGGCGGCCACAAATGAAGCCGGTGAACCGATAATTTTGATGCCGGAGAAGCCTGTTCAGCCCGGCGCGAAAATCCATTAGGCATACAACATTCTAACATTCTATAGAATGTTAG
>JAPLZW010000082.1 GCA_026394835.1 Candidatus Wolfebacteria bacterium | reverse complement strand
TGGAGAATATCGCAAGAGCCGTCATATTTTTCCGTGAATGGAATATCGAGATGCCGGAGCATTGCTCTCTGATTTTTGTAGGAGCTTAAAAGCCCGGTGCCGATATTCTTAAAAAGAATCCCGCCCATAAAATGGTAAAACTCCAAATAAAGACAAACTTTTATTTTTCTCATTTTATTTTATTAATAATTTTTTATAAGCTGCTTCCAGGATTCTCGCAACTTTGTCCTGAGAATAATGCAAAGAAATGCTTCTTGATGCCAAAGAAAATTTCTTCATATTCTTTTTGTCCCCCCAAAGCCCTGATATCTTATCGGCAAGCTCATCCGGCATATCGGAATGGGTAAGGTATCCATTCACGCCGTCTTGGACAATTTCCGGGATCCCTAAAGCCGAGACTGCCACAACGGGCAAACCCGCGGCCATTGCTTCAATAACCGAAAGGGGCTGGTTCTCGCTCTTGCTCGCGGTTACAAAAATATCATTGGCCTGAAGAGCTTCAACTAAATCTTGTCCCCTCAAAAACCCCAGAAAAATCACGCTGTCTTTTATCCCTAACTTATAAACCAGTTCACGGAGGTTTTGAATTTCCGGGCCATCACCGATAATCACGAATTTCATGCCGGGAATTTTCTTCACAAGAAGACCCGCCGCCTTCACGAGTTGCGCGATATTCTTTTCGTAACTCACGCGCCCCATATAAACGATTGACGGGCCGGGAATGCCGAATTTCTTTTTTAATGCTTTTTTCTTTGGGGCATCCGGAACAGGAACGAATAATTCGGTATCCACGGGATTGGGAATCACAATAGCGGGCTTTTTTAATCCGTGCTCAATCAATTCATCCGTAAGAGATTGGCTGGGACTTAATATTAAATTGCACTGGTTATAATAACCGACCACATATTTCCACGATGGGATTTTTATCCATTTATAATCAAGCTTCACGTGTTTCAGGTAATGGTCATAAAAAGTATGATGAGTTCCGATGAGCGGAATGCCAAACAGCTTCGCCGCCAGAACCGCTTCCCAGCCCACGGCAAACGGCGTATGCGTATGAATCACATCCGGGCGGGAATCCCTTATCCTTCGGATCACCGACCCATACGGCAAAGAAAATCTTTCTTCCGGATAACCCCAAAAGGGCAGAGAAAAAGAAGTTGAAACCTTAAATTTTCCGTTTCCGACATCACAAAAATATTCTTCGCTTTTCTCTGAGACCGTAAAAACTCTGACTTCGTGCCCGATATCTCCGAGCGCTTCGGCGGACTTAAAAGCCACGTTGGCAACGCCGTTCACTCTGGGATAAAACGTATCGCTGAAAATCGCTATCTTCATGCCAAATTTGTTTAAATTTCGTTCTTTTTATTATAACCCAAATTTAATTATCTACCTGCGGTAGATCTCCCGAAGGGAGACAAATTTGAGCACCCGCCTAAGTTTTTGCTTCGCAAAAATTTTGGCGAGGTAAAGGTTCGCCAGCCAAAATTTATCAATTTTGGGGCGAGCCCTTTATAAAATCAAACATTATTTTCGCAAGCTCTTTCTGTCCGCGTGAAGCGAGCCAATGGCTTTGATGTTCAGGGATTATGATTTCCGCCCTCGGCATGACCCTTGCCATGTCCCGGGCTTCGGCAATGGAGAGAAACGGGTCTTCCCGCGCTTTTATTATCAATGCCGGACATTTTATCCGGTTTATGGATTTTCTGAAATCAACTTTGGCCATGGAAGATATGAGCCAGAAATTTACCGAAAGAGGCATGGTATTCAATCCTATCCAAACGGAATGCCAATAGCCCCTTGAGGCGCCTTGCTTATAATAATTCCGTTCTTTATGTTTTCGGCTTTGAGTATTAAATCCAAATCCTCGGAAAAAACATCGGTGGCATAAAGAGACTTCCTTTTTGCTTTATCGGATAAGCCGTGTCCCCGCAAATCCAAAGCAAGGCTGTTATATCCCCGCTCCCTTGCCGCTTCAATAAAACTCAGCCAAGTGGTGTGGTTAGCGGAAAGTCCATGGATAAAAATCAAAAAAGATTTTCCGGGAAAACTTTCATCCAAATAATAAAATATCTTTCCGTTTTTGGTATCAACCCATTTCTCAAGAAGAGCGGGCTTCATATTAGTCAAATTCTTTTTTCTTTTTTGAACGGTAGAGCAGATACGCGCCGATGACTATGATTCCAAGAACGCTGATTGCCACGCCCAAAATCTGGCGATAGGAATCGGCCGAATGAATCGCTTCTCCGAAATAATAACCGAAAACCACGAGAATAAGCGACTTAGGGAGAGTAGCAACAACATTCCAAAAAATGTATTTTCGCAAATTCATTCTGGAAGTTCCGGCTATGGTTTGGATGGTAGAGCTTAAAGGATCGGCGATTTTACCGAAAATCAGCATCTTGTCGCCATGCCTGTGAAATTGCCCTTCCAGCTTTTCTATTCTTTCCTTTGTGATTCCCACATAATGCCCGTATTTTTCTATAAATTTTTTTCTGCCCCACCTTCCCAGAGCGTAATAAAGCGCATCGCTTGAAAGATCCGCCACGACGACCAAGAAGTAAACCAGCCAAAGATTCATATATCCCAAAGAAGACAGAAAACCCGCCACCATTGTCGCAATAGGCCCTTCAAACATGACTACGGGAAATAGTATCAGATATTTATACTGGATAAAGAGCGCCGTGATTTGCGTAAGTGAATTTATTACCGGTATCGTAATACTTGGCATTCTTAATTTCGCAGGCGTGAACCGGATAACCGCTTTTTATGAGTTCGGTTATCGCGTCAACCAGCCAGACTTCCCCGCTCTTCCCGGGTTTCAGGCTCCTGATTATCCCGAAAATTTCCGGCGGCAAGATATAAGCGCCATGAGTCGCGAGATTTGATGGCGCTTCGTGGGGCAAAGGTTTTTCAACTATTTTTTTAATCTTATAAATATTATCTTGAACCGGCTCCAAGTCGGCGATGCCATAACGGGAAAGGTCATCTTTAGTTTCAATCCTTACCCCCGAGATGATAACTCCGCCGTATTTTTCGTAAGCTTCCATCATTTGCGCGAGCCTTGGCGGCGCAGACCAGATAAATTCATCCCCCCAGACAACGACAAACGGTTCGTTTCCTATGACCGGCTCGGCGGATAGAACCGGAATAGCATTGCCGTAAACGCCTCCCTTCTGCCTGATATATATAAAATTGGCCAAGTTGGCAATTCTTTTGATTTCTTCCAGTTCTTTATGCTTGCCTTTCTCAAATAAATATCTTTCCAATTCCGACGAGGTGTCAAAATGGTCCTCTATCGCCCGCTTCTGCCAATTGGTGACGATAATTATATCTTTTATGCCGGACGCGGCGACTTCTTCCACAACATACTGGATAACCGGCTTATCAACTATAGTAAGCATTTCTTTTGGCTGGGCTTTTGTCGCCGGAAGGAATCTTGTGCCCAAGCCCGCCGCCGGAATTATCGCTTTGGTGATTTTAGTCATAATAAATGATTTTTGGAGCCACCTCCGAGAGTTGAACTCGGGACCTTCACTTTACGAAAGTGCCGCTCTACCAACTGAGCTAAGGTGGCGTAAAATACCGCTATTTATCATAGCTTACATAACCCGGTTTTTCAAATTAGTTTATGGTTCTTAGTCCTTAGTTCTAGCTAATTGGTTTTTTAGTTTTAGTTCTAAACTACAACCAACAACTTACTGACCAAAACTAATAACCAAGAGCTATAAACCAAAATTCACTTCGTCGCGTTATATATAGCCGCAATTTCAGCGGCGGAAAGGGCGCGGTTGTAGACGCGAAAATCATCTATTATTGCATTCAAATTTTGCCCAGCCACAGCTCCTCTTCCTACGTAAGTATTATTACCAGTATTAAAAGAATAAGACGTTGGAGTGGATCCTATTAAATAATTTCCGTTTACGTAAATTTTTGAATTTGTTCCCCTGATTATCGTCCAGACAATAAATGTCCACTGGTCAAAAGTTATACCTAGAAAAGGCATAACTGAGCCATGGTAAGCATAATAGCCCACATTGGGCTGATAGTAGCTTAGTGCAAATCCGGTAGCGCAATTATTAGCCGTATTTCCGAATGCAATATGATGGGTAGCTACGGCCGAAACTGGAGTTTTTATCCATGCAGAAAAAGAAATAGCACCGTAAGAAGAATAATTTATATTCCCGAGGTCAATCAAGTCATCTGTTCCATCAAAACTCAAGGCATTGCCTACCTTACCTGCAACTCCGTAGGTAACTCCTCCGGATTGCGTACCGTTGTTCCCGTAACCCGAAGAATCATAAAGGGTGCCGCTGCCTTCATCAAACTTCCAGTATCCCACAAGTCCATAATCTCTTGTGCCGGGGGTTAGTGGCGCTGAAGAAGTCCTTAAGCTATAAACTCCGGGATAGGAATCACCGTCGTTTATGGCTTTAGGCAGATACTTTTGGGATTCAAATTCGGTTGTCAGCTCCCAGCTGCCTCCGGGTACATAAGTGTAATACTGTTGGGAACTCGTAGTGTTTATGGGGTCCACAGGCAGTTTTTCTATGGGCGAACCATAGGAGACCAAATTGAAATTCACAGGTATCCAGCCTGTGCCGTCTGGGTCTCGGAGGGTGGAAGACGCGACACAGCCGTAAGACCAGAGAGAAGGCAGAGTCGGCAGACCCAAGTCAGAGCAATCAGCTGCGACATTCTTCGGTATGGAGACGTAAACCGTATTG
>JAPLZW010000078.1 GCA_026394835.1 Candidatus Wolfebacteria bacterium | reverse complement strand
GTTCCGCACAAAATCGGTTGTTTCCAGCTTCGGCAGATGAAGTTTGGCGCCGGCCAGCGCAGCAAGCTGTGGTCGGTAGCTGACCTCGTTATCGGGCTCCTGGTCGGCGGCGGCGTGATATATATGATTGCCGCTGCTCTGGTTATCATGAGCGCGAAGCAGACCGGGTATGTGCCGTACGACCCGACCGGATTGTGGTACGCGCCGATCCGGTGGGTCTTTGGACTCTTGCCGGGAGGTGGATGATGGCGCAGAATCGAAGATGTATTTGTGGCGCTTTTTCTCCCCGAGGCGCCACGGAATGCGGGGAGTGCGGTCGCGACTTGTCGCAGCCGAAAGTCCTAGCCACAGTTTCAACTGCGGCTCCGGCGCAAAATAAGCCGGATCGGATCATTCGCAGAGAACGGGCGGCGGCCGATCGACGCCAAGCTTTTGCGGAGTTGCGACGCAAGATGTGCTGGGATGATGCACCTTTGAAGAGGGGTTCTCAACGATGAGAACCCCCTTTTATTTTTAATAAATTAGTCTTTCAATAAATTCTCAACAATCCGCTTTTCGTCCCATGGTATTTTGCGACCATTCTCAACACACATCCAAACCTCTCCGCCCTTGCCGGTTAAAACCACGACATCGTCTTTTTGGGCCAGGGATAAGGCTTTTTTGATGGCTTCCTTGCGGTCGATTACCTTCCAGTAATTTTTTGTTATTTGGAATTTGTTATTTGGGATTTGCGAAAATCCACCTTCAACATCAGTTATTATTTGAAGTGGATTTTCGTCATAGGGGTCTTCGTTTGTCAGGATAATTTCGTCGCAATATTCTCCCGCGATTTTTCCCATCGCGCTTCTCTTCCATTTATCCCTGCCTCCGCCTTGCGCTCCCAAGAGGCAAATAAGCTTTGAGCCTTGAGCTCTGAGGTTTGAGCTTGTGAGTGTTTTGTAGATTGCCTCAAGGCTTGCGGGCTCATGGGCGTAATCAACCACAACTGAAAATCCCGAATTGCTTTTTATGATTTCCATTCTGCCCGGTGGCGGCACGGCTTCGGCTATCGCCTTTTTTATATCTGCAACCGGTATGTTCTGAGATAAAGCCAAGGTAATCGTCGCCGCGGCGTTATAAATATTAAATTCACCGATTAATTTGGTCTTAAAATGCTCGCTATTAAAATCAAATCCGCTTTTATCCGGAAATAATTTAATATTTGATATTTGGAAATTATTTGGGATTTGGAATTTGTTATTTGGAATTTTCTTTCCGTATCCATACTTATTCTTCACTCCTGGTTTCAAAAAATATTCCACATTCGGGTCGTCAAGATTATAGATTCCGATACCGTCAGGTTTCTCAGCGACCTTTTCAAAAAGTTTTACTTTGGCTCTGCGATAATTTTCAAACCCGCCGTGGCGTTCCAAATGTTCCGGGGTGATATTCGTAAAAACCGCGGCATCGTAATCAATGAACCGGTGGCGGAATTGGAGGATGCCTTCGGAAGACGTTTCCACGATTGCGTATTCGCAATTCTCCTTCGCCATTTGCCGCAAAAGTTTCTGGAGCTTAAAACGGCCGAGCATGGTTTGCTTGGTTTCATTTATCCATTCCTTATCGCCGATGCGGAAATTAACCGTTGTCGCCATACCGGCCTTATGCCCGGTTTTATTCAGTATTTGCGCGATTAAATTGGCGGTCGTGGTCTTTCCTTTGGTGCCGATGACACCAATAACCTTCATTTTCCGGGAAGGAAAGCCGTATATCAAAGCTCCCAAAAATGCGAGTGAAAAATGATACAGGCCATAAGCCGGCTTAGGGATAAATTTTTTGATTAAAGAAATGATTTTCCTCAACTTATTTTCCGCCCAATATCCTGAGGCTCTCTTTTAATTTTTCCTCAACGGTCTTCGCTTTCGGGGAGATGCGCTTTATGGCTTCGCGGATTTCGTTTTGCTTGTATCCTAAAGGCTTCAGGGCTTCTTCAATTTTCATATTGGATTCAATTTGTTCAATATCGCCTCCGGCTTTGCCGGAATTTATCTTCTCGGAAAGTTCCAAGATTATCCGCGCGGCTTTCTTGGCGCCGATACCCGCGGCTTTGGTCAATAAATCCGTGCGGCCCTTGCTTACCGCGGCTAGCAGATTATCAACCTTCATCACCTCCATGATTTTCAAGGCGGCCTTGGGGCCGATGCCGCTTATGGTCAAAAGCAGCTCAAAAAAATCCAATTCTTTTTCTTCCAAAAATCCGTAAAGATCCATTCCGTTCTGGTGGACATGGAAGTGGCAGAACATATCTATTTTTTCGCCGACTTTAGGCAATTCCCTGAATGTCCGGAGGCAGGTCCAGACCTTGAAGCCGATGCCGTTCACGTCAATCGCGACAAAATCGGTTTTTTTGAGGCTAAGTTTTCCGGACAAAGAGTAGAGCATTATTAGTAGCTAGTAGTTAGGAATTAGTAGTTAGGAACGTTTAATAAGGTGATTCTATCCCAAAAACCATTGACATTCAAATAAAAAGCCGTTAAATTGGAAATCAGTTAATAATCATTTCCGCCGAAGGCGGATCCGCCTCGGGCGGAAATTACCTAATCACCAGCAGCTATGCCAAAAATCAAATCAGCTAAAAAAGCCCTGCGCCAAAACGTCAAAAGGCGCGCGGTGAATGAAAAAAGAAAAATAGACCTCAAAACGGTCATTAAAGATTTCAAAAAAATGATTGAGACGGGCAAGCAAGACGAAGCCAAAGCTTTTCTTTCAACTGTTTACAAAAAGCTTGATAAGTCGGAAAAGGTAGATTTAATCAAGAAAAATAAGGCTTCCAGGCTAAAATCCAGGCTTACGAAGTTGGTTAATAAGAAATAAAAAAATCCCTCGTCCGCCAGCTGGCGGAGGGGGATTTTTTTAAACTTCTATTTCTCTGCGCCCAAGGCTTTTATCGAAAGCCCGATTTTGCCGTTTTCAGCCTTGATGATTTTCGCCTTAACTCTTTGTCCGAGTTTCACTACGTCCTCAACTTTTTCAACGAATCCGTTTTTAAGTTCCGAAACATGAATCATTCCGTCCCGGCCACCGCCCAAATTCACTATCGCTCCGAAGTCCAGAATTTTTATGACTTCGCCTTCAATGATTTCTCCGGGCATAAATTCTTTCACAATGGATTTAACCTGGCTCAGGGCGGCATTGGCTTTGTCGTAATCCGCGGCGGCGATGAATACCTTGCCGGTCTGCTCAATATCAATACTCAAGGCGCCGGTCGCGGCAATAATGCCGTTAATGATTTTTCCTCCCGGGCCTATCACTTCGCCTATCTGGTCGGGCCTGATGTCTATGGTAAGTATTACCGGAGCAAAAGCCGAAACTTGTTTTCTCGGTTCCGCTAAGACGCTATTCACGTAATCCAAAATCTGGAGCCGGGCTTTTTTCGCCTGCGTTAATCCTTCCCTTAAAATTTGGGGAGTGATGCCGTCAATTTTTACGTCCATCTGCATGGCGGTGATGCCGTCTTTCGTACCGGCGACTTTAAAATCCATATCGCCGTGATGGTCTTCCGGTCCCTGTAAATCTGTTAAGACCTTACTCACTCCGTTTTCTCCGGTGATTAATCCCATCGCGATTCCGGCGGCGGGTTTTTTCATGGGCACCCCAGCGTCCATCAAGGACAAGCTCGCAGCGCAAACTGTTGCCATTGAAGACGATCCATTGGAAGAAAGTATTTCCTAGACGAGTCTGATAGTATAGGGGAATTCTTCTTTTGAGGGGATTAACGGCCGCAAGGCTTTTTCCGCCAAAGCGCCGTGTCCGATTTCCCTTCTGCCTGTGGCTCCCATTCTGCCGGTTTCGCCGACGGAATACGGCGGGAAATTGTAGTGGAGCATAAACCTCCGCTTTCCCGAGAGTTCCATTGATTCAATCATCTGTTCCGCTCCGGGAGCCGCCAATGTCGTAACCGCCAGAGCCTGGGTATTGCCGCGGATAAATAAGGCCGAGCCGTGAAGCCGTTTGAATAAGCCGACTTCCGCCAATAAATCCCGCACTTCGTCCAGCTTTCTGCCGTCCGGACGCCTGTCTTTTTCCAAGATATTTTTCCGCACGACATTTCCGATTTCTTCGTCAAAAAATAAATCAACTTCATTCAACTCTAGAGCATCTTCGGCTTTCAAAGATTCAAAAAGTTCTTTTTTGAGTTCGCGGAGTTTTTCTTCGGTTTCCATTTTATTGCCGACATAAACCGCGTCTTCGATTTTTCCGTTAAGGAACGCGGCGACTTTCGCCTGGACTTCGTCGTTACTCTTCAATCCCAAATCAACTTTGGGGGAGGCAAGGTCTTTTACTACCTTCGCTTGGAAATCCAGAATCTCGTTAATCGGTTTCATCGCTTCGATAAAGGAGTCCGCCACGTCGCTTTCCTGAGCTTCGCGTCCGGCGAGTTCAATCATATTGATTTTTTCTCTCGTGCCGGAAATAAAAGCTTCAAAGGAAATTTTATCCGCTAAATCTTTAATCTGGGAATTTTTCGGATTGATGATGATTTGGCCGTCAATTGTTTTCGCGATCCTCACTCCCGCTGCCGGGCCGTTCCACGGAATTTCGGAAATCATCAAAGCGGTTGAGGCGGTCAGCATGGCGATAAAATCCGGATCGTTTTCCTCGTCGTAGGACAAAACCGTTATCACGACCTGCACTTCGCGCCTGATTCTCTGGTCAAAAAGCGGCCGTAAACTGCGGTCTATCAATCTGCCCGAAAGCACCGCTTCCTCGGATGGCCGGCCTTCGCGGCGCACAAAACGGCTGCCGATAATTTTTCCGGCGGCGTAGAATTTCTCTTCGTAATCAACAACCAAGGGGAAATAATCGGAGGATTTATTTTCCTTTCCCATAGTGACGGTGACGAGGACATTCGTATCTCCGTACTGGCCCATAACCGCGGCGGTCGCCTGCTCGGCGATTTTGGACACGGTTAAGGAAAGCGTTTGTCCCGCGAATTCGGTTTTATATTCTTTTCTATTTAACTCTGCCATAATTGTTGAAATTTTTTAGCCCATATCGCGGCGAAAAAATTTCACCACAATTATGAGCACCCCGCTCTAATTTTGCGAGAGTATTTATTAATTGATATTAATTTATATGACGTTGAATTTCTTTTCGCGGCGCGCGGGGGCTGAATAAGCCCTGTCCGCCAAAGGCGGATACTGTCCGCATAGCGCGCCGCGATACTGTGACCCCGCAAAATTAGAGCGGGGTAAGGTTTGCTAGTGCCCGCCTAAATTTTGCTTCGCAAAACTTGAGCGGGCAAGCAAGCCCTTATTTTACTTTTAATATTGCTTTTGGCGTTTTTTCTATATCAATAAACGAGTCCGCGACCTCCCTTAATTTTCCCGATGACGTCCGGCCGAAAGCCGCGACTTCCACTTCCTTTCCCAATCCCCATTGCAGGTAATTGACTAACGGCACGAAGTCGCCGTCGCCGGTTACGAGGATTATAACATCCAGCATCCCCGCCATCCTGATGGCGTCAACCGCCATGCCCACATCCCAGTCGGCTTTTTTAGTGCCATCAGGGAATATCTGGATATCCTTCATCCGCAATTCAACGCCGCTTTTGGTCAGGGCGTCAAAAAAAGAGGATTCGCCGGCCGTGGTTTCGGTTTTGACTACATAGCCGATGGTCCGGATAATTTGCCGGCCCGCGATAAGTTCCTTCAAAAGTTCCCGGTAATTAACCCGCGCTCCGTAAAGATGTTTTGCCGAGTGATAAAGATTCTGGATGTCTATGAATATGCCGACGCGCTGGTTCTTGTTGCTTGCCATGTTTATCCGCTAACTGACGCCACTTGTGATTACTTTTTGAGTCCTAATTTTTTTATGATAGAAGCGTAGACTTTGGCTTTGTTTTTGGCCAAGTAATCCAAAAGCCTTTTTCTTTTTCCCACCATCATTAAAAGCCCCCTTCTTGAATGGTTGTCTTTCTTGTGGAGCTTCAGGTGGTCCGTCAATTCCGAAATTCTTTTGGTCAAAAGCCCGACCTGGATTTCCGCGGAGCCGGTGTCGGTTTCGTGGATTTGAAGGTCTTTAATGACATTTAACTTTTTGCGAGTGGTTAACATCCCAGTAGTAGAAACTCGATTAATCTTGAGATTGCCGAGTTTCTGTTGGTTAAATTTGATATTTTAATTAATTTTGTCCAGCAGGAAACTTAGAATAATATCGAGTTTCACTACTGGGTAATCCGGTGGGGAATTTCAAAATTCTCCTACTGGGTATTGAAAGCAGTTTATCTTAAAACGGTTTTTTTGTCAATTTTTGAGAGATTTTATTGAAAGATTCCCCGAAAGGCGTATGATTTAAGAAAGTTTTGTCATTTTTATGGATATTGATATAGCAAAAGAGCGGATTAAAATTCTTGTCGGGAAATACCAAGCCGAGGTTGAATCCGGGAAAATCAAAAAATATACCGAGGAGGATGTTAAAAAAGGGTTTATTCTCCCTCTTTTTGAAATACTTGGCTGGAATACATCTGACCGAAGCGAGGTTTCCTCCGAGGAGCATATAAAATCATCAGGCAGGGTTGACTATGGATTTTATCTGGACAATAGGCCTAAGTTTTATCTTGAAGCGAAAAAACCGACAGCGGATATTTATAGCGAAGAATTCGCTCGTCAAGCGATTCGATATTCATGGAACCGAGGCGTCACCTGGGCGGTTTTAACGAATTTCGAGCGGCTTATTGTTTTTAACGCGCAGGATATTAAAAGTTCTCTTGCGAATAAGAAGCTTTTTGATATCCGTTTTTCGGATTATATTGCTGAATTTGAAAAATTACAGCTTTTATCCAAAGAATCATTTACCGAGAACGCGCTTGATATTTACGCCGAAAAAATCGGCAAAAAATTTCAAAGAGTTCCGATTAGCTCTCTTCTCTATAAAGACCTTGATGAATGCCGTGGAATTTTAACCAAAGCGTTAGCCGAATGGAATAAAGAAAAACTAAAAGGAAGTCCTGACCTTTTAGATGAGGGCGTTCAGAAACTTCTAGACAGACTTATTTTTATTCGGGTCGCCGAAGATCGCGGTGTGGAGCGACCGACGCTTTTGCCGCTTGTGCGCGAATGGCAGGCAAGCAAAAATAAAAATGAGACGCCGATTTACCAGTCAATGGTCGGTAAATTTCGGGAATTTGATAAAACATACAACTCAAATTTATTTTCCGAACACCCATTTGAAAAATGGGAAGAATATAGCAATGCGACAGAAAAAGCGATAAAAATTCTTTACGGTAAAGAAGGTTATTACGAATACGATTTTAAGGCTATGCCGGCTGATGTTTTGGGAGCGGTCTATGAAAATTATTTAGGGCATAAACTTTCTAAATCTAAGAAGGGTATAACTCTTGATAAGGATGCGGGTAAGCGAAAAGAACAGGGTATCTATTACACGCCCGCGTTTATTGTTGATTATATTGTTAGGCACGCGCTCCAGCCAGTACTTGATAAATGCAAGACGATGGAGGATTTATACAAAATAAAAGTTCTCGACCCCGCTTGCGGTTCGGGTTCGTTTTTAATAAAGGCGCTTGAATTGCTGAATGAAAAATATAAATCATTCGGTCATAAGGGCGACGAGATGACCAAGCTTAACATCCTTGTTCATAATATTTACGGAGTTGACCTTGATGAGCAGGCGGTTGAGATAGCTCGTTTGAATTGTTCATAATATTTACGGAGTTGACCTTGATGAGCAGGCGGTTGAGATAGCTCGTTTGAATCTTTTAATAAATTCTTTGGACGGTAAAATGAAGTTGCCGTACCTGACGGATAATATTAAATGCGGCAATTCTTTAATTTCGGGGACAGATGTTGAACTTAAAAAATATTTCGGGTCAAATTATCGAGATAAAAAACCGTTTAATTGGGAGGAGGAATTTCCTGACGTATTTAAAAATGGAGGTTTCGATGTGATAATTGGTAATCCGCCGTGGGGAGCGGGTATGGAGAGTGTGGATAAGAGTTTTTATAAAGAAAATTTTGTTGCGGGAAAAGGAATCATCGACACTTTCGCCCTATTCGTGGAAAAATCAATGAAGCTTTTAAGTGGGGTCGGGCGATTGGGATTTATTTTGCCGGACATCATTTTGATAAAGGATTATCCACAAATAAGGAAGTTAATTTTGGAGAATTCTCTTATTACCAATATTTACTATACGGGAATGGCATTCCATGGTGTTAATTTAGATTCGGTGGTTTTTATTGCCGAAAAAGAAAAATCGGAAGAAAGAAGAAATGAAAACAACATTAAGGTACTTATTGATAATGAAGAAAATGAAATAAAGCAAAAATTATTCTTGGAAAATACGGATTACAAATTTAATCTCCACTTTAGCGATAACACTCTTAGTCTTAAGAAAAAGCTTGATGAACAATCAGTTAAGCTCGGAAATATCTTGGAGATTCACGAGGGAATACATTCTGGTAATGTAAGGACTAAATTATTTTTGGATTCAGTCGTTTCTAAAAACTGTCAAAAGCTTTTACT
>JAPLZW010000002.1 GCA_026394835.1 Candidatus Wolfebacteria bacterium | reverse complement strand
AAACAAAAAAACAAATTAGAAATTTTCTCAAAAGAAATTCATTTGGAGTAGAATTAGTATATGGTAGTTAGAATTTAGTAGTTGGTATTTATATTGAAACTATAAATTTTCCCGATAATAAGTTATAATCAAAACAAATGAAATCTTTAATAGAAACAATCAAGGATGCAGAGGCTAAGAAAATTGCCATCGGGCATTTTAATATTTCCGACTTAGTTTCTTTAAAAGCAATTTTTGAAGCCGCGCATAAACTTGGGCTTCCCGTAATCATCGGTGTCTCCGAAGGGGAACGGGATTTTATAGGAATAGGGCAAGCCGTGGCTTTGATCAAAAGTTTACGCGAAGAATATTCGACTAAAGATGGCGAATATCCGATATATCTGAATGCCGACCATACGCATTCTTTCCAGGGAATAAAAGAAGCGGTTCAGGCGGGTTTTGATTCCGCGGTTTTTGATTTCAGCAAATCTCCGCTTGAAGAAAATATCGCGAAAACCAAAGAAGCCGCGGAGTGGACCAGGGAAACCAATCCTGATTTTGTGATAGAGGGTGAGATGGGCTATATCGGCGGCGGGTCCGTGATAATGGATAAAATTCCCGATGATATCGCGATTAAAGAAGAAGACTTAACGAAGCCCGAAGATGCCGCGCGGTTCGTGAAAGAAACCCGGGTGGACATGCTCGCTCCTGCTGTCGGCAATATCCACGGTATGTTTAAGAATGCGCCGAATCCGGATTTGAATATAAAAAGAATTAAAGACATAAAGGACGCTCTTCAAGCCGCTTCAGGGCAAGCGGTTCCTTTGGTTTTGCATGGCGGTTCCGGAATAAAAGACAGCGATTTTATTTTGGCGATTAAGTCAGGGATGTCTATTGTCCACATAAATACGGAATTGAGGGTTGCTTGGAGAAAGGGGGTGGAAGAAGCCTTAAAAAATAGTCCCGATGAAATCGTGCCGTACAAACTATTGCCTAAGGTTAAGGAAGAAATAGAGAAAATCATAGAGGCAAGGTTACGACTTTTCTCCGGAATTTAAGCGGAGAATTTTAATTCTTAATTCTTACTTCTTTATTCATAATTCTTCGCTGGTATTGCCTTTTTCGTATTTATGCGTAGTATACTAGATACTAAATACTAAATACTAGCTACTATTTCATGACCAATATTTTAGCGCAAAAAAGAGAGATTTTCGGCAAGAAAACAAAATCATTAAGAAGCGAGGGTTTGATTCCGGCCGAACTCTACGGCCATGGTTTCGCGAATGAGCATTTATCCGTTTCAGCCAGAGAATTCGCGAAGATTTTAAAAGAAGTCGGAGAAAGTTCGGTTGTTAAGCTGAAAATAGAAGATAATGGCGGAAAATCGGGAACCGACCTCAATGTTTTGATTCACGACGTCCAGAAAAATTCTTTGACGGATGAAATTATGAGCATTGATTTTTACGAGGTAAGAATGGACCAGAAGATAAAAACCAACATCCCGCTTCATTTTATGGGAGAGGCGCCGGCAGTAAAAGAATACAACGGTGTTTTAATCAGGGCGATCCAAGAGTTGGAAGTGGAAGCTTTACCCGGAGATTTGCCGCAGCATATAGAAGTTGACCTTAGCCGCTTAACCCAGATAGGAGAAAATATCCATGTCAAAGATTTGACAATAAGCGATAAAATCAGGGTGTCTATTGATTCCGAGGCCGTTGTTGCGACCGTTACCGAACAGGCAAAGGAAGAAGAGATTATTCAGCCGGTAAGCGTTGAAGACGTGAAGGTTGAGGGTGAAGAAAAAAAGAAACAAACTGAAGAAACCGGGAAAGCCGAAGAAGAGAAAAAATAACTCCGAAGAATTCTTTGTTCGATGAAACCAAAAGTTTTAATCGACATCAGGAAAAAAGCCGGAAGAGAGATTGCGGGGAGCAGGATTAACCTTTCGGTTCAAAAAATCGTAAGGATGCCCGTTAAGGCCGTTTCAAAATGGGCTTTGGTTTTATTCGCCGTTTCGACTTTTATTTTCGGTTACGCTTTCGCTCCGACGGGAGCTTCCTTTGTTTATGTTGATGTTTCAAGAGCCGCTCAAAACGAAGAACAGAGGAAAATTCTTGAAGCCCAGCTTTCGGATTTGGAAAATCAAATAGCCCAGCATGAAGCCACTATTGAACAGTATCAGAAGCAGGGCAGCAGTCTTCAATCCGAAATAAAAAAATTAAACACCCAGGTCTCCAAGCTGAATTTGCAGATAAAAGTGATTAATTTAAGCTTGGCCAATCTTGATAACGAAATTAAAAACACCCAGGGAAAAATAAGCGATGCCGAGGTTTCCATAGGCGAGGGTAAGCAGAATCTTTCCAGTATGATTCAGTCGGTTTACGAAAATGATGGCGATAGTTTGATTGAAGTGCTTCTGAAAAACCCAAAGCTTTCGGATTTTTTCGGAGACGTCAATAATCTCGTGGCGCTTCAGGATAATTTACGGACCGAACTTCAGAAGATAATTGAAACCAAGCAAAATTTAGTTGACCAAAAAGAAGTTTTGGCGTTGCAGAAAGAAGACGCGACGGCTCTGAAGGCCTATCAGGATGAGCAAAGGGCAAATATTCAAGAAACCCAATCGGCAAAGGCGACATTGCTCGTAGAAACCAAAGGCAAGGAATCGGTGTATCAGAAATTGGTCGCGGAAAAAAAGAAAACCGCGGCGCAAATCAGGATCCAGATATTCCAATTGCTCGGCGGAGGAGAGATGAATTTTGCGGATGCTTATCAGCTGGCTAAGGCCGCGGAGCAGGCGACAGGAGTCCGCGCGGCGTTCCTCCTTGCGATTTTAGACAGAGAATCGGCTCTGGGAAAGAATGTCGGCAAATGCGATTATAAAACCGCCATGAATCCGAAGCGCGATACTCCTATTTTCCTTCAGCTGATTTCGGAACTCGGACTCCAAAAAAATCTTGATGAGGGAATTATTAAAGTTTCCTGCGCCAATGCCGATGGAGCTTACGGCGGCGCTATGGGTCCGGCGCAATTTATTCCTTCAACATGGGCTTTATATAAAGATAGGGTGGCGAGTATAACCGGAAGCAATCCGCCTTCGCCATGGAGCAATGCGGACGCTTTTATGGCAACCGCATTGTATTTAAAAGATGCTGGAGCGGCTAACGCCACGCTGGCACAGGAAAAAATCGCGGCCGCCAAATATTACGCCGGCTCAAGATGGAGATATTATCTTTCGACTTACGGAGCAAGAGTTATCGCCCAGACAGAAAATTTCCAGGATGATATTAATGTTTTGAATGCTTAACAAAAATCCGGCTTAAGCCGGATTTTTAAATGCCTTAACTATCGGGTCCAAATCTCCCTCAAGAATTTTTTCAATGTTGTGCCATTTTTTTCCTATCCGGTGATCGGTGATGCGATCATCAGGGAAATTATAAGTCCGGATTTTTTCCGATCGGTCGGCGGTGCCGATTTGTTCGCGCCGCATATTGCCGGACTTGGATTCTTCTTCAATTTTTTTCTGTTCGTAAATTTTTGACCTTAAAATTTCCATGGCCTCCTCGCGGTTCGCGTGCTGGGAGCGGCCGTTCTGGCAGGCGACTACGACACCCGTGGGTTTATGGACTATGCGGACCGCGGTTTCAACTTTATTGACATTTTGCCCGCCCGGGCCGGATGAACGGAAAAAAGAAATTTCCAAATCTCCCGGATTTATATTCACTTCCCGTGTCTCCACTATCGGCATAATCGCGACCGAGGCGGTTGAGGTGTGGACCCGGCCGTTTTTTTCGGTTTTAGGAATGCGTTGCACCCGGTGCACTCCGGACTCTTGTTTAAGCTCGTCGTAAGAGTTCGGGCCTTCAATTTTGCCGATAAAAGTTTTATAGCCGTCCTGGCTTGATTGGCTTGAATCAATAAACGAAAATTTCCAGCCGCGCTTTTGCGCGAAGCGCTGGTACATTTTAACGAGGTCGCCCGCGAAGATTGAGGCTTCGTCGCCTCCGGCTCCGGCGCGGATTTCCAAAATCAGTTTATCCATATAACTAGTAGTTAGTAGCTAGGATCTAGTAGCTAGAATAAGAAAATTATAACGTGAATTTGGCTAAAATCAATTTCAAAATAAAATCCCCTCCGATTTGAATTGGAGGGGATTTTTTTATTTCGTTTTCTTGACTCTGGCTTTCCGGTATAAAAAGGATGGCAGGCCGAGCAGATTTCAACTTTGATTTCGGGTCTTGTGGCGCCAACCGTAAAAACGGTGCCGCAGGCGCAACTTATTTTCGCTTTTGGGTAATATTGAGGGTGAATGTCTTTTTTCATGGATTTTGATTAATTACGTGTAATATACTACAAGATATGTTATTAATAGTCAATAATTTTTACTACTTGACCCCCACACCTAACAAGGAACATTATCTAGTTTTTGGTATGATTAATTTATAACAGAAAGAGATAGTCTTGGTGGTATCATTGGTTTTGGAATACTGCGTTTTCCTCGTTAGGTGTGGGGGTTGACAAGGGCTTGCGGGTAGCTATACTGAAATCCAGTTATGGATTAAGGCAACTAACGGACAAAACCGTAAATAGCTGTAATATCGATAAGACATCCGCCCCGCCCTTTTGATTTAGTAAATGAATCAAAAGAGCGGGGAGGATGTTTTGTTTCTAATATCGGGCTGAAAGCATTTTGAAAACTGAATAACCACATAATTAATTAATCAGTAATCATTCAAAGCTTTTTTAGTTGTCCCAAATATTTGGGATTTTCGAGTGGTGGAGGAGTTTTGGCAAGCACTAGTGGTTGCCAGATTTTCTTCACTACAAAACTCGGAAGTTCCAATTTTATTGAGAGTTTGATCCTAGCTCAGGATGAACGCTGGCGGCGTGGATACGGCATGCAAGTCGTGCGGACCATTTTTTGAATTTATTTGAGATTACATCAAGGGGAGAGGATTTTGATGGTTAGCGGCGAACGAGTTAGTAACACCCTGGTACGTACCCCGAAGTCAAAGATAGCCGGCCGAAAGGTCGGGTAATACTTGATAGTCTCGCAAGAGTAAAGTCGCAAGACGCTTCGGGAGCGGCCTAGGTCCGATCAGCTAGTTGGTAGGGTAACGGCTTACCAAGGCTACGACCGGTAGGGGGGGTGAGAGCCCGTTCCCAACGATGGAACTGAGACACGGTCCATACTCCTACGGGAGGCTGCAGTCGAGAATATTCCACAATGGACGAAAGTCTGATGGAGCGACGCCGCGTGCGGGAAGAAGGCCTTCGGGTTGTAAACCGCTTTTTATTGGGAAAAAGTCCGCAAGGATTGATTGTACCAATAGAATAAGGGGTTCCTAACTCTGTGCCAGCAGGAGCGGTAATACAGAGACCCCGAGCGTTATCCGGATTTATTGGGCGTAAAGAGCGCGTAGGAGGTTTTGTAAGTCTCAGGTTAAATTCCAGTGCTTAACATTGGATCTGCCGGGGAAACTACAAGGCTAGAGGGTGTTAGAGGCAAATGGAACACACGGTGTAGGGGTGAAATCCGTTGATATCGTGTGGAACACCAAAGGCGAAGGCATTTTGCTGGGACACTCCTGACTCTGAGGCGCGAAAGCGTGGGCAGAAAAAAGGATTAAGCGTCTCTCTGCTAATTTTTCTCGCCAATAACTCTTAACTTGAATAAATCTCAATAATTTTTGCCATCCGTTTTAACGGAAAATGTCGAACTCAGCCAATCTTACGAAGACCAATCTTACGAAGTTCAACTTCGTAAGATTGGGATTCAGACAGCGACGATTTTCCTAATTACTAGCAAAAATTATTCAGAGATTTATGAATCAAGTTCAGAGAAATATTGGCTGCGAAAATTAGCAGAGAGGCCCCACTGGGTAGTGGGAAATAGTCCCCTCCGACTGGAGTCGGAGGATAACTCGGCTGTATCGGTGAAAACCTCGCGCAAGCGAGACAATACCGAGGCAACCTCGACGTAAGTCGAGAGAGTCCGTAGAGACTAAACGCCGAGGCCGTTCCTTAATAAGGCGGTAAGATATAGTCCGAACTTATGGGCGACCATGAGAATGTGATAGAAATATTCGCATCGCGTAATTGAAAATTGGAAATTAGAAATTGAAAATTCCAATTTTGTTACGTAGTAACAAAATTGTAGATACCCTTGTATTCCACGCCCTAAACGATGCCTGCTAGCTGTTTCGAGTGTCGACCCTCGGAGTGGCGAAGCTAACGCGTTAAGCAGGCCGCCTGGGGAGTACGAGCGCAAGCTTAAAACTCAAAGGAATAGACGGGGACTCGCACAAGCGGTGGAGCATGTGGTTTAATTCGACGACAAGCGAGGAACCTTACCAAGGTTAGAAACCCAAACGAATTCCAGAGGAAACTTTGGAAGTCCGCAAGGACGGTTGGGCAGGTGGTGCACGGTCGTCGTCAGCTCGTGATTTGAATTGTTCCCTTAAGTGGGGTAACGAGCGCAACCCCTGTCGTGTGTTACAAGTGTCACACGAGACTGCCCTCTTTTTGGGGGAGGAAGGAAGGGATGACGTCAGATCAGCGTGCCCCTTTGATACCTTGGGCCACACACATGCTACAATGGCCGCGACAATGGGTTTGCCAAGCCGAGAGGCGGAGCTAATCCCAAAAACGCGGCCCCAGTTCGGATTGAAGGCTGCAACTCGCCTTCATGAAGCCGGAATCGCTAGTAATCGTGCATCAGCCATGGCACGGTGAATACGTTCTCGAGTCCTGTACTCACCGCCCGTCATACCATGGGAGCCGGGAATAGATGAAGATCCGCGCAAGTGGGGCTAGTCTAAGTTCGGTGACTCGGGTAAAGTCGTAACAAGGCACGCGTAGCGGAAGCTGTGCGTGGAACAATTAAATTAAATTCGATAGACCTCCTTCGGAGGTCGAGGATAAAAGGTGTTGGTCGTCTGACCTCAAGCGACGACTTTTGGGACGACTAAAAAAGTTTTGATTTAAATAAGAACCGCTTTTAGGGCGGTTTTTGTTTGTGCACAGCTTTAGCTTTACGTTATTGTTTCGAAGTATTATACTTTTAATCAAGAAGCAGGAGAAATGCCTTGTTAAATATTATCATATATGGCTAAAATTTTATTGGTTGAAGATGATCCCTTTTTATCTTCTCTCCTTAAAAATCGTTTGCAAAAAGAAGGTTTTGAAATCGCTTTGGCAAAGGACGGCGAACAGGCGATTTCCAATTTGAGGTCGGATAAATACGATATTGTTTTACTTGATATTATTTTACCGAAGAAATCGGGATTTGAAGTTCTTGAAGAAATCAGGCAGGACCCGATTCTGGAAAAAATGGGAGTGATAATCATTTCCAACTTGGGCCAGCCCGAAGATATGGCGAAAGGGCGGCAGTTTGGAGTGATTGAATATTTCGTGAAAGCCAAAACTTCCATAGACGATCTTGTTTCAAAAATTAAAGATATAATGATAAGCGAAACTTCGCAGCCGTAATTTTCAAAATGAAAAAAGGTTTTACTTTAATAGAACTTTTGATTGTCATCGGCGTTTTGGCGGCTTTGGCCATGATTGCCGTTCTGGTTTTAAACCCCACAGAGCTTTTGAAACAATCCCGGGATTCCCAGAGGATGGCCGACTTAGCTAATCTTAAAAAAGCGATTGCGGTTCACTTGGCTACGGGAACCGCTCCGGATACCAACTATGGTTATAGCGGAACGAGGTGCCAGTGCACTGTGGCGACATCCACTTCGCCTTTTACCTGTACCGGAAATGGCTGCGGTAGCGGTACGGCCGTAAGCTCCACAATAACTACAGGAATCGGTTGGGTTAATGTCAACTTGGGAGATGTGACCGGGAATGTTTCTCCCTTAAGCGCTCTTCCTCTTGACCCCTTGCCGAACAGCGCCATATATTTTTACGCTTATGCCGGGAATGATGCCACTATGACTTATAAAATTGTCGCGAAGCTTGAAAGCGCGAAATATTCTTCCAAAATGGCCGCAGACGGAGGAAGCAACTCCGGCTTTTACGAAGCCGGAAGCAATCTGAGTTTATAGATTTTTAAGTTATCCACTTTTTTAGTTTTTGTTTTGGGAGCCAATAGTATAGTATTATGAATGTATTCAAGAAATAACTTAGATCTAAAAGGTCGAAGAAAAGAGTAGGCAGATTAATTTTTGTTTTATGAAACGAGGTTTTACTTTAATTGAATTACTTATCGTTATCGGTATTTTGGCGATATTGGCGACAGTCGCGGTTTTGGTTTTGAACCCGGCTGAAATATTGAGGCAAGCCAGGGATTCCCAGAGGATTTCCGATTTATCAAGCATTAAGAGCGCCATTGCCATGCATTTGTCGACAGGAACTACTCCAAGTACGGCTTTCGGCGCTACTACTTCAACTTGTACCATAACTGCGGCAAGCACAACGTTTGCCACCGTAAGCTGCGCTACCGGTGTTGTTAAGACTTCAAGCTCAACTGTTGTTACCGGTTTAGGATGGGTTAACGTTAATCTTGTTGACACGAGCGGCGGAGCGGCTTTAGGAAGTTTGCCTTTGGATCCCACCAACAGCGCTAATTACTTTTATGCTTATATCGGATCGCCGAGCGACAACACCTTTAAGATTGACACATGGCTTGAGAGCACCAAGTATTCTCCGATGGCGGGAAGCGATGGCGGCACCTCAACGACTATGTATGAAGTGGGGACGAAGATGGCTTTATAGGATTAGAAATTGAATTGCAGAAAAATTGATCTTCTATTTTTCTCTAATAGTATTGTTTTTGGCAATAGGAACGTCCCTTTTATCGGGGCGTTTCCTTTTTGTCCGGGACAGGAAAGATTCCGCGTTCCGGTGTTTTTTCTTTTTCTCTGTTTTCTCTATTTTTCTTTATGAAGTTTATCAGTCGTGGTTGCAATACGGATACTGGAGGAACGGGGGAGGAATTTCTCAATACCTTTTACCCCCATACAACAGCAGTTTTTATTTTTTCCAATACGTTGGTTTCAGATTTTTCGCGCCTTGGGCAGTCGCATTTTTAATTTCTCTCGTTTTTCCGATTCTTGCGAAATTCATCAACAAGAAGTGCGGGGAAAGATTTTTTTACGCCGAGGAGCCGTGGATCGCGGCAATAGGATTTTTCCTTTCCGGATACCCTGGCTGGCTTTATTATTCACTGGTTTTTCTTATTGTTTTTCTTTTGGCGCATCTTTTCGTTAATCTTTTCCTGAGAAAAAAGAACGAAAGAATTTCTTCTTACTATTTATGGCTACCGGCCGCTATTTTTGTTATAATAATACAAGAATTCTGGCTGTCTCACGTTGAGTGGCTGAACTTTTTAAGGATTTGATATAAATTTTCAAAGCGAGGTCAAAGAAAATTTATTTATCAAACCTTACCCGCCAAAATTTTTGCGAAGCAAAAACTTAGGCGGGTGCTGAATTTCATAGTTAAATTTAACTTCGCTCCGCTCGTAAAATTTAAATAAAATTCGCATGCTCGCTATTCCCGCGCAAAAATTAAAGGAAGCTTTGGTCAGGGATAATCTGATAACTCCGGAAGACTTTGATAAAATTTCAACCGAAGCCAAGAGGATGGGACAGAACATCGCTGACGTAATCATCTCCCGGGGTTTTATAAGCCAGGATTATTTTTATAATCTGCTCACGGATTATTTTCAGGTTGAAAAAGCGGATTTAGGGAATAGGCAGGTAGATGAATCTGCCCTAAGGCTTTTACCTGAAGATTTGGCGAAGCAAAAGGGAACGGCTGTTTTTGGAATTGACCCCAATGGCGTTTTGATGGTGGCGATGGAAGATCCTTCCAATCTTGAAACAATAGAATTCATTGAAAGGCGTTTGAGCGCGAAAATCAGGCCATATCTCGCTACGCCCGAAGATTTGAGCCGGGCTTTCGCTTTTTACGGACAGCGCATAGCGGAAGGTTTCAATCAGCAAATTGAAGAAAATATCAGGGCGACATTGCGCAAAAAGGTGGGGAGCGTTGAAGAAGCGGCAAAAGATGTTCCGATAGTCGCGATAGTCGATAACTTGATTTCTTACTCGGCATCCCT
>JAPLZW010000040.1 GCA_026394835.1 Candidatus Wolfebacteria bacterium | reverse complement strand
TTATAGATACCGCGGAGAAGGGAGCTTTAATTATGATTATTTGCCTTTCCGCCGTGGCGATACTTGTCACCTTTAACACGATCCGCCTCGCGATTTATTCGAGCCGTGAAGAAATAGAAATAATGCGGCTTGTCGGAGCTTCCAATTCTTTCATCAGGAATCCCTATATCGTTGAGGGAATAATTTACGGCATTATCGGCGCTATCATAAGCCTTATCTTAATAGCTCCGGTTACCTATTTTCTTTCGCCTTATATAAAAATATTCATCCAGGAAATGAATTTATGGCCTTATTTTACGGGTAATATTTTTTCGATTTTCGGCTACCAATTGCTTTTCGGAGTGGTCTTGGGGTCAATATCTTCTTTTATTGCCGTAAGAAAATATTTGCGGATATAGGAATTATTTTTCGTGATTCTCCATGGCTTTCAGGTCGGATCTTTTAAGCCGCTCAAGAATTTTAAGCTCCGGGTCTATTGACACGCTTTTCCCGAGATATTGCCCCGACGTAAGGTGGGGTACGATTACGTAGTCGGCGCCTTCCTTATAAAACAGGCGGGCATCTTCTTCATTCTCCGCTCTTACGATTATTTTGGGCTTATTTTCTCCCAAGCTTTCTATTTCTTTCATCAAGCGGAGATTATCTTCAACCTGAGGGCTGGTTGAAATAACAAGCCTTGCTTTTTCTATATTGGCTTTTTCAAAAACTTCCGCGTCGGCCACATCTCCAAAAAGAGCGGTATAACCTTCGCGTCTCAAACGGCTGACGATATCCGGATCAAAATCTATCACAAGAAGGTCTTCTTTCAGAAGGTTCGCGGCGATATTTTGCCCAACCCTGTGTGAACCTATGAGAATGATCGGTTTATCGAATATATCTTCTTTCCATGGAGTATTTTTTCTCGCCCGTTTTTCAAAAATAGAAAGATATTTTCCCATGCGGCGATATAATTCTTCGTTGTGAGTGATGAGATATCCGGAGAGTGTGATGGTTATGATTGCGATAGATGTTATAAGGGATGCTTCTTTATCGGCCAGATGTCCAAGTTTCACTCCGGCGACAGCCAAAACCAAACTGAATTCAGAAATCTGAGCCACCGTTACCCCGGAAAGAAAACCGATTCTTTTCTTGTAACCCAGGAATCCCATAATAGCCATTATAATCAGCGGTTTACCTATTAAAACGAACAGGGAGAAAATAATTATAGGGATTATTATTCCGGAAAAATTGAAAGAAGCGAGGGATGACCCCAGTATTACAAAAAACATAAGCACAAAAAAATCTCTTAACGGTTTTACTTTGGATGCTATCTGGAGGGATTCGGAAGTGTTGGCGAGAGATAGTCCCGCGAGAAAGCCGCCGATTTCAATGGAAAATCCGGTTTTCGCCACAATGCTTGCCACGCCCAGGCACCATGCCAAACTCGCGACAAACAGCAGTTCCTGGGACCTGGCGATTTTATCGAATACGGACGGCAGTATTTTTCTTCCGAGAAACAGCGTCAAACCGAAGAGGATCAGGCCTTTAATCGATGTGACTATAATATCTTCAAATGATAAATTTTTGCCATTCTGCATTCCGGCCAAGAAAATAAGAATAAGGATCGCCAAAAAATCCTGAGCCAAAAGGAATCCGATGCTGATTTTTCCATAAAGGCTGTTCAGGTCCTTTTTCTCGGAAAGGAGTTTTACGGCGATAATTGTGCTGGAAAAAGTGAGCGCGATCGCAATGTATGCGGATTGGAGGTATCCAAAATGGAAGGTGAGGGCGAGAAGAAACCCCATGATGGAAGTTATCGCTATCTGGCAGGTTCCGACAACCATTGATGTCCTGCCGACGAGCTTTAATGACCCGAAGTTGATTTCGAGTCCAATCATAAAAAGCAGGAACATTATTCCCAGGTCGGAAAAAGTGCCGAATATTTCTTTGTCTATAAGGTGAAAGTTTCCGAATATCCCAATAAGAATTCCGCTCGCGATATAAGCCAATATCGCCGGCTGTTTCAGGATTTTCGCCAGAATCCCCAAAATCGCGGCCAGGGAAATTATTATAGCCAGATTAAAAATACCGGAATACATCTTAATAATCAGTATAATCTATTTCCAAGAAAAAGACCTGTTGAAATGTTTTAATTTCTGTTTTTGACAAGGGGTCGTTTTTAAAGTAAGGTAGATATAATATGAGTGAAGGAGAAAATCTTGAACAAATTTTGAAAGCAGAGGCGGAAAGAATCAATACCGGTCAAGAAATCCGGCTTAGGGAAGAGAGGGCGGTTGCTCAACCGCAACTGGAAAAAATACCGGAAGCCGAAAAAGAAAAACTTATTTCCGAAGCCAAGACAATGGTTGAGCTTATGGCGGCTTTGGAGGATATAAAAATGAAGGCTGCGGATGATAAAGAACAGCAATGGGTGGATTCTGTGATTAGAAAAATTATACCTTTGGTTAATTTGGACCCAAATGACGAAAAATCCGGATTCAAAAAAGCTTTAATGGATGTGCCTGAAATCTACGGCTTAAGAGAGGCGGCTTCTTGCGTTATGCCGGCGTTTATCGATAAAAAGACAGGAATGCAGTTTCGCCCGTTTTCCGACTGGGTTTATGTAAATCCGGGGATTGTGCCCTCTCTTTCGGAAATAGAAAATTTCCCCCCCAAAGATTGGCTTATGATAGTGACCGAAGCTCAGGCAAGAAACAAAATAATAAGCAGGATAAAATCCATAGACATTAATTTTAATACGGCGGGAGCTCCTGTGAATAGTGAAGTTTTGATCCAAAAAACCGCTGGAGTCACTCAAAAAGCTCTTGATATTTCAAGAAAGGTTCGTAAGGAAAGAGAGGCAAAAGAGAGTGAATCCCCCCAAATTTAATTAATTCTCGGAAAAAGGCCCAGCTTTTCTCCTTTGGAGATTTTTCCACTTTTTATCCCCTCAATATATAATTGAGCGCGTTTTGCGGTCCGCTTGCTACCAAAAATCTTGAGTCAAAGGCTTCACATCGTTTATATATCGGTCTAGATCTTTCATGAAGGTAAAAATAGTTCGTAGCGCTTCAGAGGGATTATATTGATTAAAATAGCCATCGTATTGTTTTTGGATTACTCCGGCTTTTTTTGAAATTTCGGTTTCTCTTTGTGTGCCAATGTTAATGCCATGATCCAAGATTATTGTAAGAACGCGTTCAAATAAATTCCCTAAGCCGTTAGCGAGGTCTGAGTTGTAAGCCATTATCAGTTTATCCCTTGATATGTCGCTGTCTTCCGTTATGTTGGTATGCCCGATTAAATAATATCTTACCGCGTCAACGCCGAATTCATTAACCCAATCTGAAGGACGGATTACATTACCTATGGACTTGCTGATTTTTTGCCCATTTAAGCTTAAAAAACCGTTAACAAGAATTGTTTTGGGCAGTTTTATTCCGGCGGAATTGAGCATTGCCGGCCAAAGCAGAGCATGCCAGCGCGCGTTATCTTTGCCCAATATATGAATATCAGCCGGCCAGAATTTATTGAATTTTTTGGAGTCTTCCAGGAAATTAACTCCCGTAAGGTAATTTGTTAAAGCGTCAAACCAAACATATATAACTTGTTCGGGATCGTTCGGTACGGGAATTCCCCATTTGAAATTTGACCTGGAAATCGGGATGTCTTTGATTTTTTTTGCAAACTCTATCATCTCATTCTTTCTGTTTTCCGGAATAATAAACTTGGGATTAGATTTAATGTGGTTAATCAAAAAATCACGATACTTTGACCATTTAAAAAAATAATTTTTTTCCGCGATTTGTTTAATTTGAAGAGTGGGGTGGAAAGGACAGTGACCATCAATTAAATCTTCTTGGGTATAATAAGCTTCGCATCCTTCACAATAAAGACCGGTATATTCTCCAAGGTAAATATCGCCGGCTTTGTCTATCCTGCGCCAAATTTCTTGGACTACGCCAGTATGGTCAGGATCCGTAGTCCTTATAAAACGATCATAGGAAATATTTAAGGAATCTTGTTCTTTTTTGTCGGAATCGGAAATTTTATCGGCAAATTCTTTGGGAAGGAGTTTGGCTTCCTTCGCGGCTTTTTCCGCTTTTTGGCCATATTCGTCGGTGCCGGTCAGAAAAAAAACATTTTCTCTGCCGAGTTTTATACGCTGATATCGCGCCAAAACATCGGCAACAAGCTTTTGAAAAGCGTGACCAATATGAATGGTGTCGTTAATATAGTCTATTGCGGTTGTGATGTAGAATTTATTCACCATCATTACTCTATCAAAAAATTGATTTACTGGCAATTTCACTTAGAATAATAACTAACTATATGTCTTTTGATCTTGACGACGAAAAAGAAGTGATCGCCGCCGCCAAAAAAGGGGATTTGAGGGCTTTTGAACAGCTCCTTTTCTTGTACGAGAAAAGAATATACGCTCATATTTACGGGTTCGTAAACCAAAAATATGATGCCGAAGATTTGACGCAAGAAACTTTCGTAAAACTTTACAAAAATATCGGGAATATTGATACGGAGAAAAGTTTTAAGGGCTGGTTGTATAAAATAGCGACCAATACGGTGTATGACTGGTTAAGGCGGAAAAAGAGCGCGCCGATGATTCTTGAACTTAACGAAGAGATCGCCGAGCTTGAAGAACTTGAAACAATAGAAGATAATAATCCGTATGATAGGGCAGAGAAAAAGAAACTGGTGGATGACGCCCTTCGTGAAGTAAAACCCGCTCACAAAAAAATTCTCCATCTTTTTTACCGGGAAGATTTAGGCTATAAAGAGATTGCCAAAGCCCTGAATATTCCCATCAATACCGTTAAAACCAACCTAAGAAGAGCAAAGGCCGCTTTAAAAAAGATTCTCGAAAAACATGAATGATTTCGGGGTAAAAATGAATAATGAGCCGGAATTTCCTCCGAGTCTCCACGGGCATATCCTGAAAAGACTGTTTTTTTTGAAAACGAGAAGGGAATTTTTAACAGTGGAAACAGTTCTTGTTATCGGATTATTTTTCACCGGCTGGCATCTCTGGACCAATCTGCTGGATTTGAGCACCGGACCGATATTCCGGGCATTGTTCGAGGGTTTTTCTTTCACTCCGGATTTTTTCGGCATTTTTCTGGAAAGCTTTGAGGACTTTTTCCCCATATTGGGAACGGTGATTTTCTTAATAAATCTGATAGCGGTTTTTTATCTTGCCTGTATATATCGCCAGTTTGATAAATTAAAAAGCCTTAGAAAGGATTAGGAG
>JAPLZW010000044.1 GCA_026394835.1 Candidatus Wolfebacteria bacterium | reverse complement strand
TACGACGCAACCATGGGAAGCCCTGAAAAAGAAAAATTTATGCCAATAAATCAATAATATATTAAAAAGATGAATATTCAACATAGGTGGTCAATTATATGTAGTGGGGTTAGTATTGATCAACAGAGCAATAACTTGAGTTTATTTAATATTATTGAGCAGATTCGGATTCCTAAAAATCATTTAGTGGAAATTAAAGAAGGCGGAGAGAAGAAGCTAGTTATTCCCGTGCCTTTTAATTTAATAAATCTTTGGAGTAGGGCTTCTTCTGATGTTGCTGAAAAGGTGGATGTCGAAATTAAATTAATAGACCCAAGCGGTAAGGCTCGTAAGGTAGGGGCATTTACTCTTAAATTTGATTCTAAAATCGAACGGATTAGATCTAAATCTCAATACTCGGGGATTAAGGCCTCTTCATCGGGCGTTTACACCTTTAGAATGTATGTAAAGGAAAAGGGACAAGAAGACTTTAGGGATATCGGATCAGTGCATCTTAATGTTGAGATATTGCCCAGTTCACGTATTGATATAAAAAAGGAAAGCAAAAACAAGTAAGCTTTTGGCTTTTTGTTGGGATGCATAAAAAAACGGTTGCCAAAAGCCGTTTTTTGTTATTTTCATTTTTGTAATTAATCACCTCGCGCTTCCCCACTCCGCCACTTCCCGGCTATAATAACCGGATGGATTGGCACCAGATTATCGGCATCGGCGCGGGAGTGATTCAGATTATTTCTATTATCCCTTATGTGAAGGATATTTTTAAAGGCACTACCCGGCCCAATATTGTTTCTTATTTTCTCTGGACCGTAATCCAGGTAATCGCGATTTTTGCCCAGTTCAGCGCCGGAGCTTCTTGGTCTCTATTCATATTAATAGCGAGCACTTTCAACACGAGCCTGATTTTTATTTTATGCCTGGCTGGATACGGATATAAAGAATACGGGTTAACGGATAAAATTTGCTTTGTTTTGGCGATAATCACGATAATCGTGTGGCAGATTACGAAGCAGCCGTTAATCGTTCTCGCGCTCGCGATTTTTGCGGATTTCCTTGCTTCCGTGCCGACGATTCTGAAGGCGTATCGCGACCCGAAGTCGGAAATGGTTCTCTCTTGGTTTATGACTGTGGTTTCCGCGACTATAGCCGGTTTCTCGACAACAAAAATCGATTTTGCCAATCTGATTTACCCGGTTTACGCATTTCTTACGAACGGAACGATAACCTGGCTGGCTTTTTTTGGCCAGAGACGCGAGGCGCGGCTGAAGGATTAAACTATAAACTATGGAGGTTGAACCTCGATAGTTCTCGATAGTTTGACAGAGCACCTTAAATATGCTTATAATTTAAGCATAAGTAATGAGTTGCGGGGGTGGTCTTTTTCTGCTGCAGGGTGCCGCCTGCAGCCCGGCTTCTTTCAAGGAGTCGCCTATGAGTGAGAATGGCAGGGCGGTGAAGATGCCCAAGCGTTGTTTGCGACCTGGTGGTGGAACGGTTCCCGCGAAGGCTCTCGTAAAGAGGGCTCCAAAAAGGAGACAAGGCCATGGTGTTCGGAAAGAAGAGGAAAAACAGGGACTTGTCAAAACTGCCTCCTATAGAGGGTGAGGCGGCGAGACTTAGGTTCCGGTTGTCTGCGATGTACGGGTGTAACCTGTACGGGTCGACTCGACCGTCGTCTTTATTCTCTTTGCCCCCAGAGCAGTCTTTGCCCCTGCCGCCGCCTCCTCAGCTTCGGCTGTAGATCTTCATCGTCGCTCAACCCATCCGTCAGAAATCAGTCTGGTGGGTGGGTCATTTTTTTAAACAAAAATTGGACAAAATAAAAAATTAATTTATAATCATAAAATTCCTGTTAATGTTTGCACTTTGCGCAGTTGCCTAAGGGGAGGGGCTGCCACAATCTCGTATGCGCATGGAGAGGATTATGGAAAGCGTTCCGGGTAAGGCTCCGCTGAGAGACTCCATGGAATCAAAAAAGAAGATTCAGGCAATCATGCGCGGTAAGGGTTTCAGTATCTCGGGGTATGAAGGTTCGCCCGCGGACGGAGATCATGTTCCCGGGCCGGGTTTCTGTTGGGGCGCCGATGGCGCGGGTTCCTTGATTAGACAACGCAAAACTCAGTCTCGGTAGACAGCCAGGGCTTCTCCCCTTGGGTACATAGCTCCGATAGCCGTTTCCGGTTGTCGGAGCTATCTTTTTTCACTTACCAAGTTAGATTCAAATTAATGAAAATTTTAGCCATAGAAACCAGTTGTGATGAAACTGCGATAGCTTTAGTGGAGGCGAGCGGCGGGCTTCCTCGGCCACGTTTTAAGATTTTAGAAAATCTGGTGGCATCGCAAATAAAAATCCACGCCCCATTCGGAGGAGTGGTGCCGAATTTGGCAAAGCGCGAGCATCTTAAAAATCTGCCACTGCTGTGGCAGAGAATAATGAATAATGAATTAGGAATAAGGAATAAAAAATCGGCGAGTAAAACCATAACTCATAATTCAAAATTCATAATTCCCAAAATTGATTTGATCTGCGTTACGGTTGGCCCGGGGCTGGAGCCGGCCTTATGGACCGGGATTGAATTTTCCAAAGAGCTTTATTCAAAACTCAAAACCCAAAACCCAAAACTTAAGTTGATTGGAGTAAGCCATTTAAGCGGCCATTTATATAGCTTTTTACTGCCCAGCGATAAAGAAAGCCTTAAATCTTACGGCTTAAATCTTAAATCTTTATTTCCCGCTATCGCTCTTATCGTAAGCGGCGGACACACTTCTCTCCTTTTGATGAAAAGCTTAACTTCCATAAAAAAAATCGGCGAAACGCGTGATGATGCAGTCGGAGAATCATTCGACAAGGTGGCAAGGCTTTTGGGATTGCCGTATCCCGGCGGGCCGCAAATAGAAAAAATTTCAAAAGACGGGAATCCTTTAGCGATTGAATTTCCCCGGCCGATGATTCATCAAAAGAATTTCGACTTCAGTTATTCGGGGTTAAAAACATCGGTGTTGTATTATCTCCGCGATAACAAAGATGCTGACATGGCCGATGTCGCGGCCAGTTTCCGGCAAGCGGCTTTTGATGTTTTGATAAAGAAAACTTTCCGGGCCGCCAGAGAATTCAAAGCGAGATCCATTATGGTCTCGGGGGGAGTTTCGGCGAGCCGAGAATTGAGAAAAAGATTCAACAAAGAAACAAAGAAATCTGCTAAAATAAAGCTGTTGATCCCAGATTTAGGTTTTTCAACCGATAACGCGGCGATGATCGCGGCCGCGGGATATATTAATTTTCTGCGGAAGAAAAACCACAAGCTTGAAGCGAACGGGAACCTTCAGATATAAAATGCCAATCATAGAATTTTTTTCGGGCAAGGGGATGGACTGGAAGCTTAATCTTTCGGTTTTGTTTTTGATCGCGGCGAGCCTCACAAGCTTCTTAAGCAACGCGCCCATATCGTTCCGGAAACAAATAGTGTGGATAATAATAGGGGTCGCGCTCATCTTTCTGATTTCAAGATTTGATTTGCGGCCTTTCATCAATTACAAAGGAATCATATTTGGGATTTATTTTTTGGGATTATTATTTCTTGCCGCCGCGTTTTTCTTCGCTCCCTCCATCCGCGGCGCAAGAGCCTGGATCGCGCTCGGCGATTTTCGTTTTGAGCCGTCGGAATATATGAAGTTCGCGCTTATTATCCTTTACTCGGTTTTTTTCAGCCGTAAGCATGCGGCGATCGCGAGAATTTCGAATCTTTTAGTTTCTTTTATTTATTTCGCCGTTCCCGCGGCTTTAATAGCTCTACAGCCGGATTTTGGTTCTGTAGCTATACTTTTTCTCATATGGGTGGGGTTTCTTTTAGTCTCGGGGATAAAGTGGAAGCACCTTCTTATTGTCATTCTGATTTTTTCGATTCTGGGGGTTTTTATGTGGCACAGTTTTTTGAAGCCTTACCAGAAAGACAGGATTATGGGGTTTCTTTTTCCCGGCCGGGATCCCTTGGGAATAAATTACAGCGTGATTCAGGCGAAGACGGCAATCGGCTCGGGCGGATTTTTCGGCAAAGGTTTCGGGCAAGGGACTCAATCTCAGCTTGGATTTTTGCCGGAGAAACAAACAGATTTTATTTTTTCGGCAATCATTGAAGAGTGGGGGCTTTTTGGCGGGTTCTTGGTCCTCGCCGCTTTCGCATTTGCGGTTTTCCGGATCATCGGCATAGGTTTTAAATCCCAAAATAATTTTGGCCGGCTGGTTTGTTTGGGAGCCGCCATTTTATTTCTTTCCCAATTTATTCTGAACGTCGGTTCGAATATAGGGTTTACTCCGGTTATCGGCGTAACGTTCCCTTTCTTAAGCTATGGAGGGTCAAGCCTATTGATAGATATGATTCTTCTTGGCATAATCCAATCGGTCTTCATAAGAAGAACTTCCTAATGGATATAGATGGAAAGAAAATTTTAATCGGATTTCTGGGGTTGGCGTTTTTTGTCGCGGCAGCCGCATTTTTTTATTTTTCGCAACCGACTTATTCCCAATCGCAAGCGCCGGGAGCCGATGCGAAAAGAATAAATTTTGAAGTGAAATTGGGAGACGGGATTAAAGAAATTGCCGCCGGGTTAAAAAAAGAAAATCTTCTGAAGTCGGAAGGGGTTTTTTGGACTTATGCGATTTTGACCGGAGAAGCGCAATCCTTAAAGCCCGGAAATTATTCTTTGAGCAGTGATTTTTCCGCGCTTATGCTGGTTAGCGCTTTATCAAGAGGACCGGAAGATGTTTCAGTTACTATTTTCCCGGGGGAGACTGTGGCGGAGATAGACGACAAGGTAAGTTCTTTGGGCGTGCTTCAAGAAGGAGAACTTAAAAATTTTAATCCGGATTCCCTGGGAAGCGGATATGACTGGTTTAAAGGACTTTTTAAGGGAGCATTGACAAAGAAACCTATCTCTGGAAGAATAAGCGTGAACGAGGATAACAAGCTCGAGGGTTTTCTTTTTCCCGATACTTACTATTTTTCTCCGAAATCGGACGCAAAAACCGTTACGGAAAAATTTTTGGATAACTTTAAGGGGAAGACCTCGGTCATTCTCGGGAAGAATGATGATTTATTTCGGACAATCATTATTGCTTCCATTTTAGAAAAAGAAACGCCCGATTATAAAGATAAATCCGTAGTGGCGGGGATTCTCGAAAAAAGGCTTGCGATGAATATGCCTCTTCAGGTGGATTGCTCGATATCTTATCTTAGCTGTTCGGGGAAGTACCTTGATTGTTCCATAAATAGGGCTGACTATAAAACAGATTCTCCTTACAATACTTATACAAACGTCGGATTGCCGCCCGGACCGATAAGCAATCCCGGGATAGAATCAATAATGGCCGCCCTGAATCCCCAAAAATCAACGCCATTCCTCTATTACCTTTCCGATTCCAAGACAAAAAAGACGATTTTTTCAGAGACGTTTGATGAACATAACGATAACAGGAACAAATACCTATTAAGCGACTGAAGGCTTTCGGTGGAAAGGCAGAGGTTGCGGGTTTTTTTGCGTTTAAAAATTAAGGGCTTTGTCTCCGACTTCATGTCGGAGCTACAAAATCTTACCCACCCAAGTTTTTAGACAAAAACACTAAGCGCAAGGGTAAAATAGAAGTAGCTGACTTATTCCCCCAATTTTCCCAAATAGGTTATGTCTAAAAATTTGGGTGGGTACTCAAATTTAGTCATTAAATTTAAAAAATA
>JAPLZW010000102.1 GCA_026394835.1 Candidatus Wolfebacteria bacterium | reverse complement strand
CCCGGCCGGGGTGCGCCGTTTTTTAAGCCGTGTCGGTCCGGAAAATGTTGATGATTTTATCAAGCTTCGCGAAGCCGACAGAATCGGCTCCGGAGTGCCGAAAGCCGTGCCTTACAAGCTCCGCCATCTTTTATTTATGATTGAAAAAGTGAAGCGCGACCCGATATCGCCCAAGATGCTCAAAGTGAAGGGCGAAGACGTGATGAAAGTCGCCGGTATTGAACCCGGACCGAAAGTCGGCCAGATTTTAGCCGTGCTTCTGGAGGAAGTGTTGGATGAGCCCAAGAAGAATGCAAAAAAGAATCTAGAATCTAGAATCTTGGAATTAGGAAAGTTGTCCGAAAAAGAATTGATTGAGATGACGAAGAAGGCCAAGGAGAAAAAAGATGAATTTGAAACCGGCGAGATTGATGAAATCAAGAAAAAGCATTACGTTAAATAGAAAGTTATGGCCATACTAAGCAGTGAAAGAATTTGGAGGATATTAACAAATATCTGGACGGGACTTTTTATTATCTTTCTCGTTGCGGATTTCACTTCAAAGAACCGTTTTGAATATTTAATCGCGCCCTTTAGCGTGATTTATATCGGCATACTCGGTTTGTATGTCGGCACCAAGGAATTCGACCGCTGGTATGAATTCCATGAGGGCCGGCATCCGGGCGAGTGGTTTGTAATTTTATGGACCGTCCTTGTTTTCGGGCTTTTAGGAGCTTCAATTTCTCTTGGCGGCGATTACAAAGTTTCCTCCGAAGCGATTGCGGATTATATTATGGTTTTGTCGGTTTTCGCTTTGACTCAAAAATCAAAAAGCCTGCATAAAAGAAGGCTTGAACAAAAAAGAAGAAGGGCGTAGTCTTTAATAATTGAAATTCGGGCTGTAGTATACCGGTAGTACGTGCGCTTCGGGTGCGTAAAGACCGGGTTCGATTCCCGGCAGCCCGACCAAATATCTAAAATATCTTTTTCGGGAGCCATGTGTGTGGCTCTGGACTTCTAATTGCGTAAAAGATAAAATTGAGAAATATTTTTCTTTCGGAGCGTGAGGCCGAGGGGAAAATTTGGGCCTATGGCAAATCGAGGACTCTCAATAATTTTGGTGGGCTCGTAGTAAAGTGGTATTACGCAGCATTCGCATTGCTGAGTCGGGGGTTCGATTCCCCCCGGGTCCACGGGCCCACCAAAGTTATCGGAGCATTGCTGAGGTCGGGGTTCAATTCCCCGTAGGTCCACAAAATTAATAATAAACTATTTGTATCTAGAGATAGTCAAGAATAATCATGTAGAACTTAATAATCCCAAAATCTCAACTTAAAAATGTTTAAACAAAAAGAAAAACAAGGAGACGAACTTCTCGATGAGGCCAAAAGACTGGGTGTTGCTACTGATGGTATTATCCCAGGAGTAATATCTATAGGAGGAATTCGAGAGGCAGTATTACAAGAACGAGTTCGAAGTGCTAAAAATACAAAATATGCCCAACTGACCTGGATTGTTGCTTTAATTTCAGCAATTGCGTCCTTAGTTAGTGCGATAGCTGCATGGATTGCGATCTCAAAATAGTTTTTATGCTCGAGATAGAAAAATCATTGTTTAACTACCCAACAAAAAATTAGGCGAATGGTTCGATTTTACTCACCATAAGTAAATTTATGAAAAATCTCCAGGAATTGATTGAAAATCTTAAATCTCAAGAGAGGGTGGATGCGGCTTTTCTAACCGGCTCATTTGGGGCGTTAGAAGCAAACAAATTCAGCGATATTGATTTAGTTGTTATCTCGGGCAAGAATGCCGAGAATATAAAATCGGTTTACGAGAAAATAGACGGCATTTTTGCCGATATCTTCTTTTTTGACAAAACCGACCTAGAAAGATTGCTGGATATGAAGGAATTGGACGGAAATTCCACGGATGGAATTCTTTTGTCTTGGATTGCCAAGGCGGATATTAAATTCGACAAATCCGGATTGGTCGGAAAAATCAAAAATCGGGCTTCCGAAATACGTTTATTCGTGAGCGATATCGAGAAAAGAAATGTTTTACAGCAGATAAGCTATAACCATATCCAAAACAGAAGACATTTTGATTCCGGCGAAAATAAATACCGCGAAGCCCTAAAGATTCGACTTATGTATTCGGTTGTCGAGCTTATAACCGGCTTTCTCGCCTTAAGGGGAGAGAGCTGGAGAGGGGAAAAGAGCGCAATCAATTTTATTAAGGTAACGGACTCGTACTTCTATCAACTTTTTCTCGATTTTGACAAGAAGGCGGATATTGAAAATAAAATGAAGATTTACGAAGAAATGGTAAAAAGGGTGTTGCCCCAAGGCATTTCTTTATATTCCTATGATGGACCTATTTGTCTTTCAAAGGATAAAAATACCGAGGAAGAGATAGATAAATTAAGAATTTTCTGGGAGGAAATCTCTGGCGGGAAGTAATACCTAACCCGCTGAGGCGGACAGACGCGCGAAGGTAAATAGTATAAAGCGAAAAAGGTTTGAGATAATCATGAAACAATGGAATAAGATTTTTAAAAAGCACGGGAAGGTTTTTTTAAAACCAGACGAAAATGCGCCAAAAATAGCCAGGATATTCAAGAAATATAAGATTGGGAAGATATTGGATTTGGGGTGTGGCACGGGAAGGCACGTTGTTTATTTTACGAAAAACGGATTTGATGTTTATGGTTTTGACATTTCCGAAGAGGGTATTAGGATTGCGAGCCGGTGGTTGAGAGGAGAAGGGTTGAAAGCCCATTTTAAAATTGGCTTGATTTATAAAAAATTTCCGTACAAGAATAATTTTTTTGACGCAGCAATTTCGAATCAAGCAATTAATCACGGGAGAATATACGAAATTAGAAAGGCAATAAAAGAGATAAAAAGGGTATTAAAACCAAGCGGATTAATTTTTATTACTCTAAGGAAAAGGCGTATTAGAAAATATGACCTCAAAAGACCAATTATCGAGAAATACGGGAAACAAAAAGTATCCTATAAAATGATTGCGCCCAGGACATATGTCCCGATTGAGGGCGGAGAAAAAAATTTACCGCATTATCTTTTCAACAAAAAACAAATCAAAAAAGAATTCAGCGATTTCAAAATCGAAGAAATCCGGGCTTCTTCAGCCGGTAGGCATTATTGTTTTTGGGGGCGTTTGAAGCCCAGCAAAAATTAGCATAAGAAACCCTTTTTGCCTTGTAATCGTATATAATAGACAAGACTGCTTATTTTTTTATGGAAAATATCATTGAAGTTAATAATCTTGTAAAGCAGTTCAAGAGCGTTACGGCTGTTGATAATATTTCTTTCCGCGTCCAAAAAGGCGAAATCTTCGCTTTCTTGGGCCCGAACGGCGCGGGCAAATCAACAACCATTAAAATGCTTACCACTCTGCTTCATCCCACAGGAGGAGAGATAACGATGAACGGCTTTGACCCGACGAAAAACCAGCACGAAGCCCGGCATTCTTTCGGCATTGTTTTTCAGGACCCGAGCTTGGACGATGAGCTGACTGCTTGGGAAAATATGGAGTTTCATGGCGTTCTTTATGGCGTGGAAAAAAGCTTGCGGAGGAAAAGAACGGAAGAGCCGATAGGGTGGCGCAAAAGGTCGTTATCATTGACCACGGAAAAATCATTGCGACCGGAAGTTCCGCAGAGCTAAAACGCGAAGCCGGCGTTTCATCCCTTGAAGACGCGTTTTTGAAATTCACCGGTAAGGTAATAAGAGAAGAAGGGGCAAGCACTGCGGACCGTATGCGGACGCGCCGGATGCAGCGCGGAGGAGGTAGGCGATAATTCTTAAGTCATAAATCTTATATCTTAAATCTTCACTATGTCAGCTATCTATATTCTTTGGCTTAGGCAACTTAAAAGATATTTCCGTTCCAGGGCGAGGATGATCGGGTCTTTGGGCCAGCCGATTTTATTTCTGGTGGCTTTAGGATTCGGTTTTGGTCCGATATATGAAAAAGCCGGAGGCGGAAACTATATCGATTTTTTGGCGCCCGGCATTGTCGCTATGGGAATTTTATTCACGGCGATTTTTACCGGGATTGAACTCATCTGGGACAGGCAGTTCGGATTTTTGAAAGAAACCTTGGTTGCTCCGGTTTACCGTTTCCAGATTATGGCGGGCAGGACTTTAGGAGGGGCAACCGTAGCAACGCTTCAGGGAGTAATCATTCTGATTCTCGCGACGCTTGTCGGTTTCCGTCCCGAAAATCTTCTTATGTTGCCGGTCACTTTGTTTTTTATGTTCCTCATCGCCCTGCTTTTTACGGCTTTAGGCACAGCCATCGCTTCAATGCTTGAAGATATGCAGGGATTCCAACTGATTATCAATTTTCTTGTGATGCCAATATTCTTTTTGAGCGGAGCTTTGTTTCCGCTCCAAGGATTACCGAACGTGATAATGGACATAGCAAGAATTGACCCGTTAACATACGGAGTTGACGGTCTTAGGGCGACTTTGATAGGCGGCGCTCATTTCGGGGTAGGTTTAGATTTGTTTCTTTTGATTATTATGACTTTTTTCCTTGTTTTTCTCGGCAGTTGGCTTTTTTCAAAAGTGGAAGTTTAAAAATGGAAAAGGACCGCGCGGACGTGGCCCTTTTTTTGTTGCGGGCGATGAGAATCATCGCCCGATGAAATTGAGGAACGAGTCAATGGCCGAATAAGCCGTCAGGGTTATGCCGAGCAGGGTGTCGGTGATGATGTCCTTAATCGCTCTTCGCACTCCTTATCCTTTCTGATTTTTTCCGCGAGGTTCATACAATCGCACTCCACGAGTTCCATAACGATTTCGGTTACTCCGTGTTCGCCGAGCACTTTAATGACTTCGGTGATAGCTCCGAGAGCTTTGTCCGTATAGACAAAGCCGTGCCTCGGACAAACAGTCACCCTCGTTTCGCTTGTCATTGGATTGGCCGCTCCTCTCAATGTGCTGCGCGGTTTGGCGTATTGAAATTTTCAACTAAACCCGACCTATTATGGATCTTAAAAGAAAAAATTTCAAGGCTTTGCGATAATTCCCGATTGGTTGATATACTGGATGGGCAATGGCTAACGAAAAAATAGAGGTGATTTATAAGGACGAGAACATGCTGGCGCTTTCAAAACCCGCCGGAGTTCTTGTGCATACAGCTCGCATCGTGAAACATGAAACAGGGAGCGGCAAAAAAGTTCCAGGTTCCACGTTTCGTGATTCAGGGACATTGGTTGACTGGCTTTTGAAAAATTATCCCGAGGTAAAAAACGTTGGCGACCCTTCGACAATCTCAGGGCAAGTGAACTTGCGACCGGGCATTGTTCATCGTTTGGATAAAAACACTTCGGGCGTGATATTGGTCGCGAGGAATCAGGGATATTTTGAATATTTGAAAAATCTTTTCCAAAGCCGGGAAATGAAAAAAACTTATAAGGCTTTGGTCTACGGAAAATTGGAGCCGAGAGCAGGAATTATTGATAAACCCATTGCCTTGAAATCGGGAAGCATAAAAAGAACGGTTTGGGAGGGGAGGATGGAAAAGCCGGCGGTGACGGAATACAAAGTTTTGAAATATATTGAGAGTGAATTGGCTCTGACAAAGGCCAATAAACTGCCGTATTTTTCTTTGCTTGAGGCATATCCCAAAACCGGCCGCACCCATCAAATCCGCATTCATTTGTCATCTGTCGGCCATCCGATAGTTGGGGATTCGCTTTACGGTCCAAAGTCCGACCCCTTCGGGCTTAATCGCCAGTTTCTCCACGCGGAATCTTTGGAGTGGAGCGCGGAGAACGGGCGCAGGATAAAAATAGAATGTGAGTTGCCGGAAGATCTCATGTCGGTTCTTGAAACTCTCGGCTATCAGCCGAAAATTTGACTTTTTGAGCGAATTTTAATATGCTAATTTCAGTCGCTGGCTCCTAATCAGCTGGTGGCTAATTTATTATGATAGACGAAAAAATAATCAGCCAAATAAAGCCCGGAGCGCAGATTTCTGTCCAGGAAAAAACCGGAACATTCACCGGCATGGTGATAGCCAGAAAGCACGGAAAGGAATCCGGAGCGACTTTTACGGTAAGAACGACTTTGGACGGCGTGGGAGTTGAAAAGGTTTATCCTATGAATTGCCCCAGTATTGTGAAGATTAAAATCACAAGTTCGCCACAAAAAATTCACAAAGCGAAACTTTACTTTGTGAGGAAATTCTCCAAAAAGCAGACTAGGCAGAGAGTCGGAACAAGCGCTTAAAAAGTTTTTGGAAAGAGGGGTTATGACCCCTCTTTTTGTTATTTCTGTTTATTTTATTTATGCATTTTTTATCGTGTTTATATTGATTGGTATACGCTATTAGCTTGAGGTATGATATAATAACGAAAGAGGGGGAGGAAAGATATTTCATGAAACCGTTAAATAAAGTAAAAATAAAATGGTCTCCGGAATTCGCGTATGCTTTAGGGCTTTTGGCGACCGATGGCAATTTATCTCCGGATGGCAGGCATTTTGATTTTACTTCCCAGGATAAAGAACAACTCCTGAATTTTATGAAATGTTTTGGCATCAAAGTTAAGATAGGTTACAAAACTTCAGGTTATACCGGCGAAAAATCTTCACATATCCAATTCGGAGATGTCGTTTTGTATAAATTTTTACTGAAAATAGGTTTTACTCCGGCAAAAACAAAAACTATTTCTTCTTTAAAAATTCCAGGCCGTTATTTCTTTGATTTTTTACGCGGACATTTGGATGGGGATGGGTGTTTTTATTCATATTGGGACAAGAGATGGCGTTCAAGTTTTATGTTCTATACGGTGTTTCTTTCCGCGAGTAAGAATCATATAAATTGGATAAGGAGGGAGTTATTAAGCAGGTTGGGAATAAAAGGCCACATAAATGCCAATATCAGCAAGTCGGTTATTGAATTAAAATATGCCAAGGCGGAATCCTTGAAATTACTGCCTAAGATATACTATGATAGTGGCGTAGTTTGTTTGTCTCGCAAGAGAGAAAAGATAAGAAAGGCTCTTAAAATAAACAAAAAGCAATCGTCAATTTACGCGCGGGTGCTGTAATTGGTAGCCAGGCATGCTTGAGGTGCATGTGTCCGCAAGGACGTGGGGGTTCAAGTCCCCCTCCGCGCACAATTTGAAAAATAGTAAGTTGGTAGAGTGCGCCGCAAAGCGGCGCGGCGGAGCCGCACCGCTCAAAACCGCCAAAGAACCCGGAGAAAAACATCGGCCCGAAGGAGCATTTCTTTGCCCCATTCTTGGGGCAGGACAAAGCGGGATAGTAAGCCGGACAATTGGGTATTCAACACCTCTTCGCGGACGTAGGCCTGCGAGCAGGGGCCGCGCTTTTTGGTATAACGATAGTAAACGTATCGGTGGACGTTGCCGTTCTTCTGCCGTTTCGTTATCGCCTCGGCGGTGATGGAACAGCCGCACTCGCCGCACCGCAGGAGGTCGCAAAGGACTTGCGGGTCTTTGTGCGCTTTCTGCCTCCTGCCGCGCGTTTCCATAGCCGCCCGAACTCTGTCAAAGAGTTGTTTGGAAACAATCGGCGTGTGCGTTCCGTGATGTATCTCTCCGGCGTATTCAAAATCGCCGTAGTAAAAGGTGTCGGTCAGGACGCGCTTCGCCCTGTTTTTTGACCACGTCTTGCCGCCTCCGCTACCACTCCGGCTTCCGGTGCGTATGCTGTTGTCGGAAAAAAAGTTGGCGATGTCTTCAAAACGCGACCGGTCTTCGGCGTATAACTCAAAGGCGCGAACGACGATGGGAGCTTTGCGTTTATCAACATCGTGCCGTTTCGTGTGCGGATTGTTTATATAACCGACACGCGCGGGGCCGGGATATTCTCCCCGCCGCGCTTTCGCTCTCAATCCGCGAGCGATGTTGTAGGCCAAGTCGCGGACATATTGTGTCGCCATGCCAAACTCAACGGCCATCAGAAGCACGCTGTCCTTGGAGTAGTAGCTATGCTCCGGCGTTTGTATATGTTGGATTGCTCCCTGTTGGAGTAACCAATTGACTTGTCCGTTATCAACCGGATTGCGCCCTAAGCGGTCAAGTTTCCAACAGACAACGCCCTGCGCTTCGCCGCGCTGTATCCGCTCAACCATTTCATTGAAGCGGGGACGGCCCGGCGTTTTGGCCGACTGCTTCTCCACAAACTCCGCCGCAATCTCCAAACCCTCGCGCTCCGCGAGTGAGCGCAATTCGGATAGTTGCGATTCTATGGAGAGGACTTGCTTGTCTTCAACATCAGTAGACTTGCGGGCGTATAGGAAATAGTTTGTCATTGTAGTATAATATATATACACTAACCTATACTTCATTATATATAAAAGTATATAGCAATGTTAAAAAACCAATCAACAATAGGTAAAACAATTCGGAAATACAGGCAGGCGAAGGAAATGTCGCAGGAGGCATTGGCGAGGGCGGCTGATTTGTCGCTTCCTACTGTCGTTAAAATTGAATCTGGCGAAACGCCTAATCCAAGCATTGATACAGTTAAAAAATTAGCCGCCGCGCTCGGCGTGAGCATTGACGAGCTTTTAAAAAAATAAAAACCGTGAATAACCTTTCAAGTTGATGATATAATGAACTTATGTTCACTGGATATAAAAATTTAGCGCAACTTTCCTCTCTCTCTCTCTCTCTGATTCAACGCTTAGAGGAAAGTTTTTGCACGCTGCTTTTTGGCCGCGTGTTTTTTATTGTATGTAGCATAATCAACAATTATACCTTCATAAAATTTGTTTAACAAATAAAAAATATGAAAATGCCAAAATTTAAAAAACCAAATCTAAAATCTATCTTGCTTTATTATTCTGTTGTTCTTTCAACCATTTTGATAATTGGCGGATTTTATACCGCGCGCTCAACAAGGGAAATTATTTCCAATCTTTTATTTTTACCGATTGCAATTTTTCTTTGGATATTGTTAATCCAAAAAATAAGAAAAATAAAAGAAGTGAATCTGCCCACTAAAATAAGAGGCAGTCGAGTAGACAATAATAAATTATAATCTATGTGGAGGAAATAACTCTTAAATTAAACAAAAATAAATTAGCTTCCAAAAACTATCTTAAAAAGATAGTGATTTTTGTTTTTGTTTTTGGAATTTTTATTTTAAATCCGGGTTTCGCCGAAGCAGCCCAATTCGGGAGGCCGGCAAGTACTGTCTCGGCTGGTTCTTGGACGGCTGTCAACGCCCCAACGCTTCATGAAGCGACTGATGAGGTGACGGCGAACGACGACACCGATTACGCCAACACCACCGTAAATACTACGGCAGAGCTGAAGTTGAGTTCTGTCGCCGACCCGCAAGTGAACTCGGGCCACACTGTTCGCTGGAGTTTCAATCCCGCCGGTTCGGGCGGGGCAGAACAGATTGTGTTTGACCTTTATCAGGGCGGTACGCTTATTCGTTCAAGCGGCAACATTAACGGTGCTCGGGGAACATATAATGTTGGCTCATTCACTCTCACCGGGCCGGAAGCCGATTCAATTAACGATTATTCCGATTTGCGACTGCGGATTACCACACCAAACTTAGGCGCTAGCGACTCAATGCGAGTAACCTGGCTTGAATTTGAGGTTCCGGATGCGTCCGTAAACGTCCCGCCCTCGCTTTCCATTTTTCAGCCGGACGGAGTTGGCGATACGGTAATTGTCGGCGATCTCTATGATATTACTTATACTTTGTCCGATCCCGAAGAAGCAGTTACCGCCGCTTTTTATTATGATACCGACGCCACCGGCCTTGACGGTACTGCTATTACCGGTCCCTGCGCTTTAGCGTTAGAAGGATCGGGCGTAACTTGCGCTTGGGATACGACCGGAATCAGCCCCGGAAGTTATTATATTTATGGCATTACCAACGACGGCATTAATCCGCAAGTGAGCGCCTATTCGCTAGGCGCAATTACGATTAATATTGACCCTCAGCAGGAAATTTTGAATAGGCTCGATACTTTAGATACAAAAATTGATAATCTTCAGGCCCAAACCGACCTGTTGCCGCAAAATATTTGGGGATATGCAAATCGTAGCTTAACTAACTTTGGTACCTTAGTAGCCGACATCTGGTCATATTCTGGCCGAAGTTTAGAGAATGTTTCTAATATTACCCAAGGCGTTTGGGAATACTCAGACAGAACTTTGACTTCCGGCACTTCCATTGCCCAAGATATTTGGGATGCCACTACTCGCAAATTGACCTCGCGAGAAATTACCGTTGGTGAATATCTTGCCGGCGTAAGCTCAACCTCAACGGTTTCTCAAGTGGCTGACCAGCCAACTCAGGCTGATGTGCAATACAATGTGGAGTTGGTTAGAAACGCAACTTTTGATTTTGCCGGCATTGCTGATGCGGGTGGCTCAACTCTGACTTTAATTGACACAGAATTAGACCAGCCAAATGCATATTGGAACAATTATGACCTGGTTGTGATGTCCGGCTCGAATATTGGCCAGAAACGAGCAATCTCCAGTTTTGATAAAAATACCAATACAGTCACCGTTTCCTCTGCTTTTTCTTCTCCAATCGCTTCCGGCGACAAATACGTTATTTCCCATGAAGGCAAGTTAGTTAATGCTATCTGGAGCTATGCCGACCGCACCCTTACCGGTTTCGGAACACTGGCGGCTGATATTTGGTCTTACCCTAATCGTTCTCTAACCGACTTTGGCACATTGGTAGCCGACATCTGGAACAACTCCACCAGAACCCTGACTTCAGCTTTACTGGGTGGAGGAGGACAATTAGCCACCACTGCAAATCTTGACACATTAAAATCTGACCTGATTACCGAGATAAATGAAAACCAAACTCTTATCCAAAACCTCAATAATATTTCAGCGGTCGAAGTTTGGAGTTATGCCAGCCGAGGATTGACCGAAGAAGTTGACCTACGAAGAAGTTGACCTAACCGCCACCTCCAGTTTGGCAATTTGGGATGTGGCAAAAGCAGAATTAACTACAGCCGGTTCCATCGGCAAGCAAATAGCTAATAACTTAGATGCCGCTGTTTCCACTCGTTCAACCTTAACTGCCACTGATGTCTGGTCAGAATCCAGTCGTACCCTAACCGACTATGCCACTTCAACCGTAGCTCTGGCTGTCTGGCAGAACGCTACGCGCGAACTTACTAACTACGGTAACAACATTACGGCCCAAGACGTCTGGAATGTCCTATCATCTACCTTGACCTTACAAGACAGTATCGGCAAACAGTTAGCCGGGAATGTAGATGTGGCGGTTTCTACAAGAGCGTCCCAAGCATCTCTTGATGCTCTAAACGATATCTCTGCTGCCGATGTTTGGAGCTACGCCAACCGAAGTATTACTGACCCCAATGTAATATGGGATTACGCTCTGACTCAAATCGGCACCTCTGGTTCCATCGGCAAGCTTTTGAAAGACAACATTGATGCTACGATTTCCTCACGAGGAACCAGCAACTTGACCGCGGCCGATGTCTGGAACTCGGTAACCAGAACCCTCACCTCAAATGCCAACTTCAACGATCCTGACTCGGCTACTATTGCTGCGGCTGTTTGGTCTGAAGCCACCAGGGAACTGACTAATTATGGCAATAACATTACAGCACAAGATGTTTGGAATATTCTGTCTAGCAACTTGACCACTTCGGGCACCATTGGAAATCAACTGGCGGCCAATGTTGACGCGACG
>JAPLZW010000029.1 GCA_026394835.1 Candidatus Wolfebacteria bacterium | reverse complement strand
GCGGGGCGTCGCAAGTCGCGCAATAAACAACACCCTTACCATTAAATTCTTTTTCTCCGGGCACGCCGAGTTTTTTTCTGTGGCTGCCGGATACGACAAGAATGGTTTTTGAGTCCAGTGATTTTCCGCCTTGCGTTAGAACTTTAAATCCGTCTCTATTTTTTTCAACTTTCAAAACTCTGTCATTCTCAAAAATATCCACGCCCGGCTGGCTACGCAAATGCTCTTCCAATTTTTTCGCCAAATCATAACCGGAAATCGATTTTTCTCCTATCCAATTTTGGATTTCCGAAGAATCAAAAGATTGCCCACCGAAATCGTCGGTTACCAAAGCTGATTTTATTTTTTTCCTCGCGGCATAAACTCCGGCGGCCACTCCCCCCGGTCCGCCGCCGATTATTATGAGGTCGTACATAGAAAATTTAAAATGGAAATATCAAAATGGAAAATGACAATTCAAAAATTTAAAATTAACGAGAACGATTACGAAAATTTTAAACTTTCCTGCCTGCCGGCAGGCCCGGCTGGCAGGGATTTTTGATGTTTACACTATTTTAACCCTAACGTCCGCTCTATCTCCGGCCTGTTGAAACCCACGATTATTTCACCGTTTATATCCAAAACCGGCACGCCCATCTGATGGGATTTATTGAACATCTCTTCCCTCGCTTTCGTGTCCGTGCCGACATTAAATTCTTCAAAAGAGATTTTATTGCTCTTTAAAAAATCTTTCGCCATCACGCAATAAGGGCAGGTTGACGTGGAATATATTTTTACTGTCATTTTATTTTTTATGATTACAGCCATCGGGCTAATCTTCGGTTTTCTCTCCGAAAAGCTCCCAAAGAGACAAAATAGCGATAGAGATTCCGACAAGAACGCTGCTCCACATCGCCATATTAACGTAGGCGAATCCTAAAATCCACGGGGATGCCAGAATCCACAAACCCAAAACCAGTTGCGCCCAGCCGATGTATTTCATAATTTTGCGACCTTTTATTATTATACGCCTGAAAGTTTTAGAATTATATTAAACGAAAACCCCCGACGCAAGTCGGGGGATTTTCAATTGTCCAGTTATCTTCCGAAAGAGCGTCCGCCTCCACCTCTGAAGGCCTGGCGCTTTTCGCGGTGGCAATCCTGGCACAGCAACTGGTCCAATCTTGACGGATCCGGCTTGAACGGAAGCCTGGTAATTTTGTTACCGCACTTCGCGCAAGCCCAATCGCCGTCGAACCACGTGCGCTGGAAATCGCCCCCACCCTGGTTATCACCGTATGGCATTTTACTATTGCGATTTATTCCGACTTTACCGGAATTTTCGTCCCTTTAATTTACGTTTGATTACTTAGCAAAATGACCATAGTGATTAACCTGTATTCATTTTGGTTCGTCCCAAACTATGGATAGCATACACGGTTTTGGGGAAAAGTCAACCCCCACACCTAATCAGCTTTTAGATTTTTGATTATTTCAAAAATTTTATCTTGACTATTCATTATTTTGAGACAATGCTTATGTCGATTTCCTAGATTAAACCCCTGGCATATTCCCAAGCTGATTAGGTGTGGGGGTCAAGTCCCTCGCTACTTCGTCGCATTATAAATCGCCGCGACTTCCGCGGCGGAAAGAGCGCGGTTATAAACGCGGACATCGTCTATGAGGCCATTTACATACCATTGACCACCATCACTTCCTATAGTTATATTCGAAGAGCCGGATATGTCGGGATATCCAGAAACACTATCAGGCCCTCCCGCAAGATGATTATCAATATATACTTTTGATGTTTGCGTCGTCCGGTCAACAACCCATGCAACATAATGCCATTGTGAATCACCCCACGAGAATGAATTTGACGTACCTCCACCGCTGTTACCGCTTGAAGAAGTATTAACTCGAACCATCATACTATTCCCTCCCCCAACAAATCGCACGCAATAACCCGGAGCACTCAAATTAAAAGGAGTCCCCTTACAAACGGTTCCACTCTCGCTTGACCCGCCTAGCTTTATCCAATGAACAATAGAAAAACTGGCGGATCCTATACTCAATAAAGGAGTTGTCGCGACAACAACATTGGAATTAATCCCATTGAATTGCAAAGCATCACCAAGCTTTCCAGTCACCCAAGAGGGACCATTCGTAGAAGTTCCGGTATTCCCATATCCCGAAGAGTCATACGCCGTAGTCCCGCTTCCCTCATCAAACTTCCAATATCCCACAAGACTTGAGTCTCCGTAGTCTATAGGCAGAAGAGAAAAATCAGTGCCTTCTTCGTAGAGCCCGGGGTATGAGCCACCATCCTTGGAAGTTTTGTCTGAATTGCCGCCCATCTTGTATTTAGTTGATTCCATGGCGGTCGCAAGCTCCCAACTGCCTCCGGGAACATAGGTATAATAATTACGGGTCGAAGTCGTGTTGATGGGGTCAATCGGCAGTTTCTCGAGAGGCGTGCCATAGGAGACCGCGCTGAAAGAGAGAGGTATCCAGCCCGTGCCGTTTATATTTCGGAGAGTGGAACTTGGAACGCAGCTGTAAGTCCAGCCTCCCGGCAAAACCGGCAAACCCAAGTCAGAACAATTGGTCTGGTTAGCTGGGATGGAGACATAAACCTTAGTGGCGCTACCGAGGTCAATCTGACCCGAAGTCTGGTAGACGGACAAGGCTTTGTTGAGGGTGGCTAAATCAGCCATTCTTTGGCTGTCTCTTGCTTGTTTTACGAGTTCCAGAGGGTTAAGAGCTAAGACAGCGATAGTGGCGAGGACGGCGAGAATGCCGATGACTATGAGGAGTTCGATTAAGGTGAACCCCGTTAGAAATCTGGCCACCGAAGACTCATCTGTCTTGCTGGTGGAAAAAGAGTATTTAAATGAGAGTTTCCTAGCATTAGAACAGAAAAACTTCTTTGAAGTTTTTCTGAGCAAGATTTCTAACGGGGTAAAAGAAGATTCGCGAAACATCTACTAAGTGTAAAGCAATAAACGCGAAGATTAAATATCCCTGCCTGCCGGCAGGCAGGAAAAATCAAAATTACAGATTAAAAATGTTTAAATAATTTAATAATTTTACATTGTCATTTTACACCTTGATTTTTAATTTTTGATATAATGGCTAGACGATGCAGGAATACCTCACAGACGCCATAGTTCTTGATATTGAAGACTCCGGAGATTCGGATCTTTTGGTCCATCTTTACACGCCGGATTTCGGAAAAATTACGGCGCGCGCGAAAAGCGCCAGAAAAATAACTTCCAAACTCGCCGGGCATCTCCAGCCGCTTAACGTGTCCAAAGTCAGAATTGTTGAAAAAAACGGCTCGCAAATAGTGGACGCCATAAAAATAAGACAGCTTCCCCGCTCAAAAGAATCCCTTGCTCTTCTTAAATTTATAAAAGAGATGGTTTACGAATTCCAGCCCGACAAAAAATTCTGGCTGGCCGTGAAAAAAAGTTTTGAAGATATGAAAAGCCTGCCTGCCGGCAGGCAGGGAAAAAAAATCTCCTACAAATCTCTACTTGAAATTTTGGGCTTTTCTCCGGAATTTGCCGGATGTTCCAAGTGCGGCGGAAAAAAATTGAAATTTTTTTTGATGAAAGACCACATTTTCTTTTGTGAAAAGTGCGCCGCAGATTCCAAAATACCGAAAATTGAGGTAGTATTAATTTAAGGGCTTTGTCTAAATTTATAAAAATAAATTTAGTTACAAAACCTTAACCCGCCTAAATTTTTAGATTTTAATTAGCAACAACGAAAGAGAAGCAAGAAGCTTGATAACCTGTCTTAGTCCCCGCACTACCAAAATCAAATCTAAAAACTTGGGCGGGTGCTCAATGTGATAGTAAAATTTACTTCGCATTGGGCCATGCCTGCCGGCAGGCAGGTTCGTAAATTTTAATCACATTGGCATGTCGTTAGAAGACAAAGAAAAAAATCTTTACAGAAAAGAAAACGAGCCGGAGAAAATTTCACCATCCGTCCTTGATTTAAAACGAGCTCAGGGAATTGATGTGAAAGACAGCCTCCCTCCTGCCTGGAAAAAAGAAATTCCTAAGGAAAAATCCGGCATTCCGGTAAGCGACGAAACCTTAAGCAAGTTCGGCAGCTACGGAAAGCTGGCCTTCTGGATACTTTCAGGGACAATTGTCGTTCTCGCGGGAATCGCCGGGCTTTATTACTATCAATTTTCCCAAAATTCGGGAATGTCCCTGTCCCTCACAGCTCCCGACAATGTTCTGGTTGGCGTCCCGTTTGAAATTGTCGTTGATTTCAATAACGGTTCCGTTAAGGAAACTCAAGACGTAAAAATTTCCATGAATATCCCCGACGGCGCGGTCTTAACCGACGAACCGGATAAAAGAGTTTTTGAACAAAGCTTCGGAAACCTGGCTCCAAACTCAAGCCTTGAAACCAAAATCCCCGTAACTATTTTCGGCAGTTCGGATTCCGTGAAAAAATTCACGGCTACGGTTTCTTACTATCCTCCATCCCTGGGACCAAAGGTCCGTTTTGAAAAGAATCAATCAGCCGATATCGCCGTCCGCGAGCCGGCCATAAGACTTGATATGAAAGCTCCGCAAAAAGTTTTCAGCAGCGAGAATTTTGAGCTGAAACTCGATTACGAAAATATTTCCGATTATAAATTTCCCAACGCCCAAATCGAAATAAGCTATCCAAGTTCATTCGTCTTTAAAAAAGCGACTCCTGCGGCGACTTTAAGCAATAATATTTGGGCGATAGACGAACTTGAAAAAGGCGCCGGCGGAACCATTGTGATCCAGGGGAACATATTGGGTTCGGAAAAATCCTTTTTTGATTTCAATGCCATCGTCAAGTCGCCGAATGGCGAAATATCAAGAAAAAACACAAGCGTGAATATCGCCCAATCGCCGCTTCTGGTCAGCATCTCTCTAAAAAATCAGGATAATTATATTTCCAAACCGGACGATGACCTAAGATATATCCTTACATACACCAACAATTCCGAAGTCGGACTGAACGATGTCGTCATAAAGGCGAAATTTACCGGCGAGATGTTCGATATTTCCAATATCCAGACAAAAGGCTATTTTACCTCCCAAAACAACACCGTGACGTGGAATGTTTCTAATGTCCCGGAGTTAAGGGTGGTGGCGCCCGGAGTTTCAGGCTGGGTGGAATTCAATATCCGGACAAAACAATCCTATCCGATTAAAAGGCTCTCCGATAAAAATTTTCAGCTTAAAGTGGACGCGGAAATCTCTTCACCTACGGTTCTTTATTATGTTTCCGCTGACAAAACCACGGCTACCGCAAGCCTTACAACCAAAATTATGGGCCGGACCGCGCTTGCCACAAAACTTTTATACAGAGACTCAAGCTCTTATCCGAAAAATACCGGCCCGATTCCGCCCAAGGTCAATTTTCCGACAACCTTTAATATCCACTGGCTCATCACGAATTACGCGACCGACATAAAAACTATCCAGTTAAAATCCACGCTGCTCGCGGGAGTGAGATTCACCGGCAAAACCTTCAGCAACATTTCCTCAGTCCCTTCCGCTGACGCGCAAACAGGAGAAATCACCTGGAATATCGACTCGATTGCCGCGACCAAGGGCGTGCTCGACAAGCCGGTTGAAGCTGTTTTTCAAGTTGAAGCCACCCCAAGCGTAAACCAAATCGGACAGCCGATGCCGCTTATAGGCGATACGACGCTTACCGCAACCGATTCCTTTACCAACTCCCCGATAAATGCTTCAAGGCCGGGCATCACTACGTTCTGAATTTTAAGCTATAAGTTATTAGTCAACAGAATCCAATCCTTACTTCTTAAATCTTAATTCTTACTTCTTTTTATGACCGATTCACTGGATAAAATCGTAAGCCTTTGCAAAAGACGGGGTTTTATTTTCCCGGGTTCGGAAATTTACGGCGGATTGGCTAATACCTATGATTACGGCCCTCTGGGGGTTGAGCTTAAAAATAATCTGAAGCAAGCCTGGTGGAAATATTTTATTCAAAGCCGGGAAGATATGACCGGCATAGACGGAGGCATAATCTTAAACCCGAAAATTTGGGAAGCAAGTGGCCACGTGAAAAATTTCACCGACCCGCTTGTGGAGTGCAAGAAGTGCCATCACCGTTTCCGGCCGGACAAGTTGAAAGATACGAGCAAATGCCCTGATTGCGGCGGCGAATTCACCGACGTAAAAATGTTCAGCGGTTTATTTAAGACGATAATCGGTCCCGTGGAGGAAGACGGATTAATCGCCTACCTCCGGCCAGAAACCGCCCAGGCTATATTCGCCGATTACAAAAACATTCTAAGCTCAACCAATAGAAAAATACCTTTCGGAATAGGGCAGATTGGAAAAGCTTTCCGCAATGAGGTAACCACCGGAAATTTTATTTTCCGGACTTATGAATTTGAACAGATGGAAATCGAATACTTTATTCCGGCCGACGCGGACTGGAATAAAATCTTTGAAGATTGGCTGGATTATATGTACGGCTTCGCCGAACTTATCGGGCTTGATAAAAAATCTTTCAGGAATGAAGAAATAGAAGAAAAAGACCGCGCTTTTTATTCCAAGAGGACAATTGATATATATTACGAATTCCCCTTCGGCCACGATGAATTATGGGCTATCGCCTATCGGACAAACTATGACCTCTCGAAGCACCAAGAGCACTCCGGAGAAAGCATGGAGTACGCCGACGACGAAACCGGCAAAAAATACATTCCGCACGTGATTGAGCCGACTTTCGGACTGGACAGGACGATTTTGGCGCTGCTAGGGACCGCTTATACTGAAGAAAAAGACCGGATAGTTTTAAAATTACCGGCGAAACTCGCGCCCTACAAAGCCGCTGTCTTCCCGCTTTTACGGAACAAACCCGAACTTGTGGAATTGGCGCAGAAAATATACAAAGACTTAAAGAAAAAAATGAATGTCGCGTGGGATGACCGCGGCAATATCGGAAAACGCTATTATTCGCAAGACGAAATCGGCACGCCTTACTGCATTACTATTGATTTTGATTCACTCACAAATAACGATGTCACAATCCGCGACCGCGACACAATGAAACAGGAACGGATGAAAATTGATAAACTTGGAGAATTTTTGAGAGAGAAAACTTCATAAATTAAAAACATCCGGCCGAAAGGCCGGTATTTTTATTCTTAAATCTTACTTCTTAAGGCTTACGCCCCTCCTAACAGCCCTTTGATTCTTTCCGCTTCGCGCTCAATCAATTCTCCGTCGTATTCTCCGCTATGCGCCGTGTGCCCCGCGTAAACCGGACGTTTTTGGTCCAGATGGATATTAAACATCAGATAGCCGGCGGCATCTTTCACGTAAGCGTGGTATCTGGGGTAGTCATTACCTTCAATACCGCGCACGAAATTATATTCGTCGTTCTTATTCCCTAAAAGCCGGTAACCCAAAATCCGGCCCAAGCCCAAAACACTTTCTTTTGTCGTAACCGTAAATTTCATATTATTAAATCTTACTTCTTAATCTCCTATTAGTCTATAAAAAATAACAGCCCCCTTGCAGGCAGGCTGTATTCACTCTTGATTCAATGACCTACTGATGTACCATATAAAACTTATTCCCTTTAGACATCTCTGTTTGACACAAGCCGCAAACAGGCCCTACTCCGCGTTCGTGGAGAGCTCCCCGCTGTTCTATGGGAGTAGCCCAGCTGAAAGGCATAGCCTTGTGGCAAACCACGCACCTTTCCCGAACCCTCATCTTTATCTTGACCCAAGGAGTAAGAATTCCAATTTCTTGAGAATCCCCATGGCCCGCCTCCTTTAAAGATTTTCCCTTTTATGACTTCAGCCTCTCTTAAATACTCTAATTAGAAATTACAATAAAGACTATCTTTTGTCAAAAATTCCAGCAGATTGAATTTATAAAAATAAAAAAACCGCGATAAAGCGAAAAAGGGGTGCGGGACAGGAGAGCCGAGCTCTCCTGCCCCGCGGGGTACTGCGTCGTCGCCGACAAGGCTAGACGCGGATGATCTGGGTGATGTCGTAGCCGGCATAGGCGCCGGGCCGAGTAGTCGTCGAGTGGGCGTAAGCCGTGTTGGCTAGGCTAGCCGTTCTCGTCGTCGTCATCACGTCATTCGTCAAGACCGCCGTCTGGGAGGCCGCCGTCGCCTGGACTTCATTCGTGGCGATGGGCGCCTGGATGCCGTCGATCGTCGTGGTCAGGCATTGCGAGTCGTTCGCCTGGACCAGGGCCGCCGAGGTGATAACCGTCGTCGCATTCGTCGCTTCGGTGATGCCGCTACCCACCATGTTGGCCGAAGGGGCCGGGAGACCGATACCGAGCACGAACAAGCCGATCACGATCGCGATACCAAAGAGCTTTGCCCACCTCATACTTCACCATCCTTTCTACTCTCTCCTCGAGAGCACTGCGGGGTGAGGGGTGAACG
>JAPLZW010000010.1 GCA_026394835.1 Candidatus Wolfebacteria bacterium | reverse complement strand
TTAACTAGTTAGTGTTCGGATTCGGGGGTAGCTGTAGTTTTCCATGACAGAACTCATTATACCACAAAAACACCTTTAAATACAGGTGATTTAGGTAAATTTAGTTACCAACACCTAGGGTCTAAGACGCTCTAGACTCATCAAGGGGTTTGCGTCATTCATTAGGTATATGGAAAAGGAACAGATTAAATATTGTCTATATGCTCGAAAGTCGACCGAACAAGAGGATAAACAAGCCCTTTCAATAGAATCTCAAGTAAAGGAGATGCAAGTACTGGCAGAGCGAGAGAAGCTTTATATAGCAGAAATTAAGCGAGAGTCACACTCTTCCAAGGAAGTAGGACAAAGACCAATCTATAACGAAATGCTGGCTGAAATTAAACAAGGAAAGTTTGGTGGCATTCTCACTTGGGCACCTGATAGATTAGCAAGAAATGCAGGCGACCTTGGAGCTGTTGTAGATTTAATGGATCAAAAGTTATTACTTGAAATACGAACCTACGGACAAAAATTTACAAACAATCCAAATGAAAAGTTTTTACTGATGATTCTTGGCTCACAAGCAAAACTTGAGAATGATAACAAGATGGTAAATGTAAAACGAGGACTAAGAGCAAGAGTAGAGATGGGACTCTGGCCTTCTGTGGCACCAACTGGATACTTAAATCATCCTGATAGAAAAAAGAAATGTGAAGTGATAATAGATGAAGCAAGGTCAATGATTATTAAGCAAATGTTTGAAAAAGTTGCATATGATGGATGGTCAGGTAGAAAAATATTTAGATGGTTAAGCGATGACATACATTTCAAAACTAAAAGTGGCAAACCATTAACCTTAAGTAACATTTATATAATTCTTAAAAGCACTTTCTATTATGGAGAGTTTGAATATCCTAAGGGTGGTGGCAATTGGTATAAAGGAAAGCATGAATCAATAATCACAAAAGAGCTTTATGATCTTGTGAAAGAAAAAATAACAAACGAGCATGTTGTAAGAGCAACGTCAAAAGAGTTCGCTTTCACAAAATTAATTACTTGTGGGCTATGTGGTTCAGGAATTACAGCAGATGAGAAATTTAAGAAACAAAAGAATGGCAATACTCACAGATATGTATATTACGGATGTACAAAGTTTAAAGACAAAGAATGTCCCTGTGGGTATATAAAAGAAGAAGATTTGATTGAACAACTAGCAAATATATTAGATACAGTTTCATTAGATGAGATTGGAATGAAAGATAGGATTAAAACTGAAATAGAACAACATAAAAAGTTTCAAGAATCTGTGCTTGGTAAGGTTTCAAAAGAGAAAATTAAAGTTAAGGAAGTTGATATACGGAATTACGCCAAGTATATATTAAGAGAAAAAACTATATGGGAAAAGCGAGAATTGTTGAGTCATTTAAGAAGTAAATTAGCATTAAAAGATAAAAAGGTAACCATAGTTTAGTTATGATATAATATTTAAATTAGCTTATTAAAAATGACACGGATGACTACAATTAAAAGAAAAAAATATAATATTGTTGATTTATTTT
>JAPLZW010000005.1 GCA_026394835.1 Candidatus Wolfebacteria bacterium | reverse complement strand
AACCTTAGGCAGCAATCACCACGAGATACTATTCCCCAATTTTCCGTAAGGATTCAACAAATTCATCTATTTCTCCTTTAGGGGTTTCTATAACAGCCGTCATTCTCCCAGACAATTCATCTATCTCAAAACGTTTTATTACGCCAATCCAATTTTGTTCGATTCCTCCTACCCTATCGCCAAGATTAAAACCACCAGATTCTTCTACGGCATCAATTTCTTTTTTTAAAAAATCTCCCTTTTCAATCATATTTATTAAGAATTAAATTAAACGACTTTTATTTGAATATTAATCGTGGAGACGGCGGGAGTTTCACGTCGCTCCGACTTTACGCCGGAGCTCCCACGAACCCCTCGGTTCGTGAACTCCGCCACGGGGGCATTCCGCTGCCCCCGACCCCCTTCAGGTTCAACTCCCTTCATAAAATAATAAAAATGGGACACATGGTGCCCCATTTTTATTATCTGTGGAGACGGCGGGAGTTGAACCCGCGTGTGACAGGCTTTTGATAAAATTTCTACAAGTTTAGTCCCGATATTTGTAGGGTTGGAATCTTTAATCGGAACGAAAAAATTCCAAACCTTTGCCTTATTTTGTCCTCCGACGCTTAGGCGAAGGCCAGAGCCAGTCCGAGTTATAACACCTTACTTGCCTATCCGGACGCTAAGCAAGAGATGCCGGCTTAAGCGAAAGCGAAAGCCGGAGCTAATCTGTTATTGCCAGATATAGTTTTGATTCCTGGATTTGTGAGGCAATGAATCATGCTCAACTTGCGATTTTATCAATGAACCGCCATCGAGGCCAATACGTCCCCTTAGCCGACATTTCGTCTTATTTCTCGCAACGCTTCCCTTTTCTTAATGCTTTCGCGCTTATCCGGGGCCTTCTTGCTCCTAGCCAAGCCGATTTCAAGCTTTATTCGGTGGTTTTTAGTATAGGCCTTTAAAGGAATTAAAGTCAAACCCTTTTCCTTAGTCCTGCCAATTAAGCCTTCCAGCTCCGATTTTTTAAGCAAAAGCTTTCTCGTGCGCTTGGAATCGTAATCTTCCGGAGTATTTAACGGCTGGTAAGGCGGAATGTCGGCGTTCAAAAGCCAGGCCTCGCCCCCGCGAAGAACGACAAAGGAACCCCCCAGGTTCATCCTGCCGGATTTTATCGCCTTCACCTCAAAACCCAAAAGCTCAATTCCCGCTTCATAAGTTTCAAGGATAGAGTAATCAAAATACGCGCGTTTGTTTTCTGCTATAGACATATATTTAGTATCCAGAATTTAGGAGATAGTAGCAAGTATTAGATAAAATCCTTGCTACTTAATATCCGCTACCTTATACTTTTAATTAATGCCCAGTGGTAAGCCCGCGATTGATTCAATCCAATTCGCGAAGCTTATATTGGGACAAGATTTATTGATTAAGAAAAGTTTATAAAACTAATTGACTCCGATATCTTGAATCACGAATTGATATCGCGGGTCTACTACTGGGAATGATTAAAGCTAAGATAGAAAATCTGTTAAAACAAGCTGTGGGTAAAAAAGCGGCCACGATAGAAGTTTTTCCGCCGGACAACGAAAAATTCGGGCATTATTCCACAAATATCGCCCTCAAGATGGCAAAGATTGAGAAAGCCAATCCTCTTCTTCTGGCCGAAAAAATAGTTAAAAACCTTAATGAGAAATCTCCGAAAAACTTCTTTGAGAAAATAGAAATTGTTGCGCCGGGATTCATAAATTTCTGGCTATCCGAAAAAATTCTCTCCGAAGAACTAAAAAGTATTATTAAGAAAGACAAGAATTACGGAAAATCCGATACCTGGAAAAACAAAAAAGCTATAGTGGAATTTACCGACCCGAATCCATTCAAAGAATTCCATATCGGCCATCTTTACAGCAATATCGTCGGCGAAACATTAGCTAGAATTTTTGAGAAAAACGGCGCCAAAGTAAAGCGGGCGAATTACCAGGGAGACGTAGGCATGCATGTTGCCAAAGCTATTTGGGGAATGATGAAAAAGATGAAGTCGGAAGACCTTTCTCTCGCCCAGCTTTCAAAACAAACCCTGGACCACAAAGTAAAATTTATGGGTGAGTCTTACTCCTTGGGCGCTAAAGCTTTTGAAGAGGATGAGAAGGCTAAACTTGAAATAACCGATTTGAACCGGAAAATTTTCGCCCTAGATAAAGAGATTAAAGATATTTACATAAAAGGCAGAAAATGGAGCCTGGAATATTTTGAAAAAATATATAAACGATTGGGAGTAAAATTCGATTTTTATTACCTTGAGAGCAAAGTTGCGGAAATAGGCGCGAAACTCGTGAGAGAAAATTTGAAAAAGGGAATTTTTGAAATAAGCGAAGGAGCGGTGGTTTTTCCCGGAGAAAAATACGGTCTGCACCGCCGGGTTTTCATTAATAGCAACGGCTTGCCGACCTACGAAGCCAAAGAGCTCGGTCTCGCGCCGACCAAATTCAAAAATTTTCCGTATGACATCTCGATAATAGTGACAGGCAACGAGATTATTGATTACTTCAAAGTCCTTCTCGCCGCGTTGAATAAGATAAACCCCAAACTCGCCAAAAGAACCAAGCATATCACGCACGGAATGATCCGCTTGCCATCGGGAAAAATGTCGAGCCGCACCGGAGACGTTATAAAAGCAGAAGACCTTTTGGAAAAAATAAAAATCGGAGCCTTAAAAACCCTTATGTCTTCAAAGAGGGAGAAAATCACGAAATCAAAAGAACAGGAAGTGGCGGAAATGATATCCATTGGAGCCGTGAAATACTCCCTGCTCAAAGCCAGCTTGGGAAGCGATATAATTTTTGATTTTGAAAAATCTTTGAGCTTTGAAGGTGATAGCGGACCGTACCTCCAATACACCTACGCCCGGCTTAAGAGTATTTTACGTAAAGCCGGCCACTTCCCCTCAAAAACCGATTTTATGCTGCTTAAAACCGATTCGGAAAAATCACTGATACGCCAGCTGATTTATTTCCCGGAAGTAATAGTGCGGGCGGCTGAAACCCGCGAAACCAACATCATTACCGAATATCTTTTTAAGCTGGCTACTGCCATCAATTATTTCTACGAAAAAGAACCTATATTAAAAGTTTTAAAGCTCCTGCGGGGAAACCGGCTTAATCTTATTCACGCTGCCACCATTGTTTTAAAGAACGGGCTGGAAATTCTAGGCATCAAAACGCCAGAGAAAATGTAAAAAATTAAGTTATTAAAAACGTCCGCCTTAGGCGGACGTTTTAGCGGTTATTTTTTATTTCTAAGAGATTTTTCCATCTCGTGAACCGCTATCGTGGTTTTTACAACCACATCGGGGTTCAAGGACATTGATTCAATTCCTTTCTCAACCAGAAACTTCGCGAACTCGGGGAAAGTTGAAGGCGCATCGCCGCAGATACCGATATATTTCTTATGCTCTTTGCATTTTTTAATCGCTTGCTCAATTAATATCTTAACCGATTCATCTCGCTCATTCGTGATTCCCCTGATTAATCCTCCGCCATCGCGGTCAATTCCGACCGTAAGCTGGGTCAAGTCATTTGAGCCGATGCTCATGCCGTCAAAGATTTTTAGGAATTCATCCGCCAAAATAACGTCCGATGGGATTTCACACATCACGTAAATTTTTATTCCTGAATCCGGTTTCAGTCCGTTTTTGTGGATAATGTCCACGACTTTTTTGCCCTCTTCGACGGTTCGGCAAAAAGGAACCATTACCTGAACATTGTCCAATCCCATTTCCTCGCGGACCTTTTTGATAGCCTTAATTTCCAGAATAAAAGCCGGAGCGAACGCGGGATTGTAATAACGGGAAGCGCCGCGCCAGCCGATCATCGGATTTTCTTCTTCGGGTTCGTAAAGCCCGCCGCCGATTAATGTCCGGTATTCATTGGTTTTAAAATCCGAAAATCGGACAATCACCTGCTTGGGATAAAAGGCCGCGCCGATTTTCGCTATACCGTAAGCCAATTTATCGACATAAAATTGCGGCTTGTCCTTCCAACCCTTGGTCTTTACGTCTATTTCTTTTTTGAGTTTAACGTCCTTAAGATTTTTATAATTGAGCATCGCCAGGGGATGGATGCCGATATCGGACGCGATAATGAATTCTTCGCGCGCTAAGCCGACTCCGGAGTTCGGCAAGAATGATTTCTCAAAAGCCGTGTCCGGAGTCGCGATATTCATTGTTATTTTTGTTTTGGTTTTCGGAATTTTCTTCGCGTTATGCTCAACAATTTTAAATTTCAAACTGCCCGCGAACACCAAGCCTTCACTGCCAGTCGTATCAACCGTAAGCATATCTCCGGTTTTTATTTTCTTCGTGGCTGTTTCCGAACCCACGACGCAAGGAATGCCAAGCTCGCGCGAAACTATAGCCGCGTGGCTGGTCCTGCCGCCCTTGTCGGTCACAATAGCGGAAGCGATTTTCATAATCGGCTCCCAATCGGGGTCGGTCATATCCGTTACCAGCACTTCCCCGGCCTGGAAATCGTGGATATTTTTCGCGTCTAAAATCACCCTCGCCTTGCCGGATGCAATTTTCGAAGAAACCGAGGCTCCCTTTACGATGAGTTTTCCGTTTTCTTCACGGATATATTCTTTTATCTTTGAGTAATCCCGGCCCGCGTGAATAGTCTCCGGCCTTGCCTGGACCATAAACATCTCCTTTGTTTTGCCGTCTTTCGCCCACTCCATATCCATCGGAGTCCATTTGCCGTGTTTCTTGGTGTAGTGGTCTTCAACCAATTGCCCCCAGCGCGCCAATTTCAAGATTTCCGGCTCGCTCAAAACAAAAGTCTCTTTTTCTTTTTGCGAAGTCGCGATGATTTTAGTCCGCTTGATGCCGCCGCCTTTCGCGTAAATCATTTTGCGGTTTTTAACACCGAGTTTTTTGCTGATAAGCGGTTTGAAATTTTCGTCAAAAAGTTTGCCCTTAAAAACCAAAAATTCGTCCGGCGTCACCTCGCCCTGCACTATCATCTCCCCCAGACCCCACGAACCGTTCACGATTATCAAATCTTTAAAACCGGATTCCGTATCTAAACTGAACATTACTCCCGAACATCCGATATCCGACCGCACCATCTTCTGGACCCCTACCGAAAGCGCCACCTTAAAGTGGTCAAAATGCTTGTCTACGCGGTAAGAGATCGCTCTGGCGGTAAATAAGGACGCCATGGACGACTTCGCGGCTTCCAAGACTTCATCCTTACCGCGGATATTCAAATATGTTTCGTGCTCCCCCGCAAAAGAAGCGCCGGGCAAATCCTCGGCTGTTGCCGAAGAACGTACGGCAACATCCGTATTTTTACCGTACTTCTTTTCCATCGCGACGTATCCTTTTACAATTTCCTTTTCAAGGTCTTTAGGAAATTTGGCGGACTTTATCGCCTCCCGCACAATCCTGCCCCGAGCTTCCAAATCATCAAGATTTTTCGTATTCAAGCCCTTAAGCTCTTGCCTGATAAATTTTTCCAAGCTGATTTTCCCTGTTTTTTTTGATTTTGCTTTGCCCGCCGAAGCCTTGGCGAAGGCGGGGATTTCCGCCTTCTTTAAAAAGTATCTATACGCGTATGCCGTAATCACGAATCCGCCGGGGATTTTCACGCCTTTAGGCTCAAGCTTCTGAATCATCTCGCCCAATGAAGCGTTTTTACCACCGACCTCGGCAACGTCCTTGATGCCGACTTCCTCCATATGCTTAATAAAAGGTTTAGCCATATTTAAAAAAGTTAAATTTTACCTTCAATGATTTTAACATTAAAAAATAACCCCC
>JAPLZW010000027.1 GCA_026394835.1 Candidatus Wolfebacteria bacterium | reverse complement strand
CCATACCACACTTACTACGATTCCAGCGCTCCCTGCACCTCGGCAAACGGCAAATATATCGCTTCCACTCCGGACGGCTATCCCATTGCCTACATCAGCCACAATACCGCTCTCACTTACTGCCAGTCCTTAGGCGCGCATCTTCTCACGAATGACGAATATATGACAATCGCAAGAAACGCCGAGCAGGTTTCCGGGAATTGGTCGGGCGGCAGTCCGGGAAGCGGATATATGTATCCCGGACACAACGACAATGCTCCGGCTTATGCCTTAATCGCCGACACGAACGACGCAAACGGCTACTTCGGTGAAACGAATCAGGGCGGAAACCAGCGAAGAACTCTCACTCTCTCAAACGGCAGCGTAATCTGGGATATGGCAGGCAATGTCTATCAGCATGTTCAAAGAAGCGTGAACAACGCGGGCGACAATACGAATACAATCACGACCCCGACCTGTTCTTCCGGCGCCACTTGGTGCGAATATGCCGGAGCGGGAGCGCATATCACGGCCTGGAATGACGCTTCCTTCTCGGCCGCAACAGTCGGGCCATCGAATGGTTCATGGTATTCATCCCAAGGCATGGGACAAGTCTATCCCGCGACCGGCGCCAATAGTGGAACTGTCTTTTTTCGCGGCGGCAATTGGAACAATGGCACGTACGGTGGGGTGTTCACACTGTTCTTGACTTGGGGCACGGGGAATGCGGGCGACTATGTTGGGTTCCGCTGTGCCCGGTAGCCGTCAATAAGAGTTTTCAAAATTCTTGGCCCGAATGAAGCGCCTACGGGCATGAGTCTGCGCCAAGACGGCTACTGCCTTTATTCCTTCTTTTGTAGGGTTTATGCCCGAAAAGGAAAATATAAATCCGTTCCCCCGCGCCATTGTTTTCGCTCTGGCGCGGGGTTAGAGGACTGGAGTGTTGACGCGCGATTTTTACCTGTATTATAATAAAATTATGAAAAAGATTACGAAAGAAAAATCAAAAAATCTTTCATTTCCAGTTGTTTATGAGGCTGATCCGGAAGGAGGCTACGTGGTTTCTATCCCCACTTTGCCCGGCTGCCGGTCGCAGGGCGAGACGCTGGAAGAAGCGGAAAGCCGCATAAAAGAAGCGGCGGTTTTATATTTAGAAAGCCTATTCAGGGAAACCGGGAAGCTACCGAAAGATGTCAGGACTTTTCAGGGAAGAATTGAAGTGGCGGTTTAATTAAGCGCGATTTTTATGAAAAAATTGCCGAGTCTAAAGGCCAGAGAGGTTGTTGGCGCATTAAAGAAATTCGGCTTCACGGAAGATCGCCAAAAAGGCGGTCATCTTGTCATGGTGAATAATTCAACAAAAAGAAGGACTGTAATTCCGGTCCACGGAGGCAAAGATATTAAAAAGTTTTTGCTCAAAAAGATTATAGAAGAAGATTTAGGCGTTTCCGTCGAAGAATTTTTAAAAATGCTGTGATTAATTTTCTCAGGTGGGCGGTTTATTTCAGCAAATAGTTGATTTTCAAAATCTTTATCAGGCTTATCTCGGAGCGCGTAAGCGCAAACGTTATCGCAGTTCCATTTTGAAATTCGGATATCGCCTGGAAGAAAATCTGCTGGCTTTGAGCCGGTTTTCGATAAAGGATTTATTTACGATTCCTATGCCTGCCGAAAGAATAAAGGAACTCATCGGGCAATAATCCGTCTTGAAAAAGAGACGACGTTATGAAGCAATGGCAAAAGATGGCAGATTGCCGGAACAATTTGTCCATAACGCGCTGATTTCATGGTTCGGCTATGCGAGTTTCGCCGATTCGTATAAATTGATAAAAAAGTTGCGGTTGGGATCGCAGGATTGACTTTTTGGCGATTTGCTTTTATTCTTCACTCATCATTCTTAATTCATAATTCAATGCTAGTTATTAAACTCAAAAGAATAGGCAAAAAGCACCAGCCTTCCTACCGGGTGGTGGTGACGGAAAAGCGTTCAAAACTCGATGGTAAATACGTCGAGGATTTAGGCTGGCTTAATCCGGAAAGCAAAAAAAGCAGCCTCAATAAAGATAGGGTGCTCCATTGGATAAAAATTGGCGCCAAGCCGACCGATACGGTTCATAATTTGCTCGTCAGGTCCGAAATCATAAGCGGGCCCAAAAAAGCGGTTCATAGCGTCAAGAAAGAAAAGAAAGCTAAATAACACATAAAGGTCGAAAGAAAGAAAAACTAGATTTTCTGAATAAAATGGACGGAAGAGACCAGCAATTTCTGGAATTTCTCGTTAAATCCATAGTCGATCATCCGGACGATGTCCAGGTTGAGCGGAAGGTGGATGAAATGGGAGTTCTCCTGACTTTAAAAGTTCACCCCCAGGATATGGGGCAAGTAGTCGGGAAAAGAGGCGCAACCGCTCAAGCCATTCGTTCGCTCTTGAGAATCGTTGGCATTAAAAATAATGCCCGCGTGAATCTGAAAATCGTTGAACCGGATGGTTCAACGAGAGGGTCGAGAAACGAAGGCGGAGCCGTCGACAAAGCTGTCGAAGAAATGAATTTGTAGTTCCCAAAATCGAAACAATGGCCGTCCGCAAGGGCGGCTTTTGTTGTATAATAAAAAAGATGAAATTCGATATCGTCACAATTTTTCCGGGAATATTCGAATCTTATCTGAACGAATCAATTATTAAACGCGCTAAAGAAAAGAAGCTGATACAAATCAAAACCCACAATCTCCGGGATTTTACCAAAGATAAACACAAGAAGGTTGACGACAGCCCTTACGGGGGAGGGGCGGGGATGGTCCTCAAGGCGGAACCAATACTCCGCGCTGTATCCGCTTTGAAATTAAAAATCAAAGATCAAAAATCAAAGATAGTCATTTTTTCCGCGAAGGGCAAGCAATTTAATCAGAAAATGGCTTATGATTGGGCGAAAAAATATAAAAGGATTATTTTCGTGACCGGCCGTTACGAGGGCGTGGATGAAAGGGCGCGGCAGATACTCCGTGCGGAAGAAATTTCCATCGGG
>JAPLZW010000041.1 GCA_026394835.1 Candidatus Wolfebacteria bacterium | reverse complement strand
TCTGCTCCTGCTCCAAAGTTTGAATTTGCGCTTGAATTTCTGTTGTGCTGGTGGCGTTTTTGATTACTCTATTCAGCTGGTCTATCCTATTTCTGGTCTGAACCATTTCGCTTCTTAGGGCGCCAAGATTTTTATAATCCGAGCCGATTAGCGGACAAAAAAGTTATCCACATCCTCAATCTTACGAAGTTCAACTTCGTAAGATTTGGTTATTCCGATTAAATACTTTTTGTAAAACAATCAAAGCTATCATAGCAACCGGTAAAGAAATCGCCGCATTTTGCGGATTAACCTTGTCGGCTACAAAAATCACAATTACACTAACAAAAGACAAAAACAAACTCCAGAATACCGCCCGTTCGTTAAGTTTCCAATAAAACGACCCTAAAATAGCGGGAAATAATGCCAAAGATAAGCTACCCATTGATAACCCGAGGGCAATAATATTTTGGTAAAAAATCGCGACAATGACCGTTACAGCAACAAAAAACAACATGAAAAATCTTGTCAGTTTTTTCATAGATTCTTCACTATATCTTTTTGTGTAATTTTTTAGATCGCGGGTGAATATGGAAGAAATCATAAAGGTGATGGTATCTGACGATGAAAGCGCGACAGCATACAAAAGAACCATGCCAAATTCCTTTAAACCAAACGGCAATAATCTTGAAAAGCCAGTAATCAGCGCGTCTTCTGGCGCAATGTTGGGGAAAAACTGCTTTGTCGCCAAACCAACAATGCTGATAATGATAGCCAAAAGCGGCAAGATTATCGCCGAATACCCAAGACCGCGCTTTAGATTTGCCTCGTCCTTAGTGGCAAAAATACGTTGCCATAAATCAGGCGCAACCAAAATTCCTATGCTGCCCAGCAACAGAAACCCGATTAAGTTGCCGAATCCGAGCGCAATCGGATTAAATTCCGACATGGGAATTGTAGTCCTGCCAAACAAAAAGATGGCTACAGTTAGACTCATTATGAACATAATCATTAATTGGAAAAAATCGGTTTTAATCACCGCTTTGAATCCCGCCAATAATAAGTAAGTGAGGATGACTCCGCCTCCGATGGCTACCGAAACATAATACGGCAGCGGAAAGATAAGGGATAAAACCTTTCCCGCGATAATGAAGTTAACTATCATCAATAAAAAATACTGAAATACCAGCAAAAAAGAAAACATAAGCCCGTTACGCTTTCCGAATATCTTGAAAAAATATTCCGGCATCGTGTAGGCCTGTGCCTCGTCGGCCTTACGCTTAATGATAAGCGCGTAGTATTTACGAAGCAAAATAAATCCAATAGCTAATCCGATGAATAACCATGTCGCTGACATTCCATAGAGATAAATATATGCCAGATAAATTGATAACGTCGCTCCGTCAAAAAATCCGGCGCTCATGGTAGCGGCTACCTGAACGCCCGATACCTTTCGGTTAGCGATCATAAAATCCTCCTCGGTTTCTTTTCGTGAAGATATGATACCGATAATTACGACAACTGCTATATAGATTGAGAAAGATAAAATTGTGAGAGCCATAATTAGTTCTATGGAATCTTATAATTTCGCGAATAATTTAGAGCGGTGGATGGCAAAAACAGCGGCAAAGGAAACAAGCATTGTGGCAGCCCAGCCTATCAAGCTGTCTATCCCGATAGTGTTTATTAATTTTTCCGGCTCTTTCAAAGATTTTCCGGAAACTACCACGCCATTATTGTATGACACGGCAACCAGGGCCTGCCTTATTCCCGGCTTCAGCTGCCATGTAACCCTGTTTTCGCCCTGTGATTTCGCGGCATCCAATACTCCCTGCGGGACGATTGGCTCCTTGGCGTCAAGAGTGACGGACGCGGCTAGAACTTTTCCGTCCAAGCCGTAAACTATCACATTAGGACGGCTCAACGCCCTGGGATAAAACCGATGCCACGTCATTCGCGATTTGCGCCGGCTCGCTATTCACGGAAAGCCTGATAGTCTGCTGGACCAAGCCGTAAGCCATTACCGCCAAAAACGATACGGTAACGCCAATCGGCAGCCATTCGATAAAAATTGTTTTTAGTTTCATAAATTTTATACGGTTACGGTCCCTGCAGCCGCCACCCCCTTAGGATTTGGGCCGTATTTATTTTCTCCGGGATTGCTGTCTGTTGCCAACAACACGATAAGCCAAATAGCCCCGATGATGGGAATTAAAGCTATCAATAACATCCAACCGTTCTTTCCGACATCATGCAACCTTCTTACCGCAACAGCCAATCCGGGAATGAAAACCGCCAAGCAATACAATAGCGTAACGACAAACTTTATGAAGCTGTCAATCAAACCGCCGATAGCAAGACCAAGCATATTGCTGGCCACAAAACCGATTATCGCGCTAATAGCGGAAATCGCGACAGTGACAACAATATTGAATAAAACAAAATACCAATACTCCGCCCTTTGCGCCCGCCCGCTGAATACGGCATATTTTTTAAAAGCCGCAAAATAATAATTCATAATTTTAAATTATTAATTTTATGTTTATATTTACCTTAATCCTGCTAATTTCCGGGCTCAATGGCAAATTAAAAAAGAGTCGCCTAATTCACGAAGGCGGAAGGGGCGGCCTGCCTGCCGTAGGCAGGAATTCTCTTACTTTCTCCCGCACAAAGCGGAGGGGGCGGGATTCGAACCCGCGATACCTTGCGGCATACAGTCTTTCCAGGACTGCGCACTAGACCAACTATGCGACCCCTCCAGACTTACAACCTACAACAAACTATCGCCCGTTGTCCATCGTTATTCACACTACCAACTTCCGCTTGAGCCGCCTCCGCCGGAGCCGCCACCGCCGAATCCTCCGAATCCCCCTCCGCCGCCTCTTCCTCCGCCGCCGATCCACCAAGGAGAATTTTTCCCAAGAGATTTGTTTTTAGCGTAAGCTTTAGAAACTACGGCATCAAATAGCAGTCCCAGAGGAACCAGCAATACGAAACTAATCAGGCCAGTAAAAATAAAACCATAGATGAAACCAATGACGATGCCAACGATACCCCCCAAGACTCCTCCCAGCCACCAAGATTTTGAACGCGCCAAGATGCTCGCGAGCCACATCGGCAAAAATAAAATAAAAAGAAACCAGTGCCAATCGTTAAAAAGATTGCCGAATAATCCCTTCGCGTAATTTTGAGAGTCCGATGGAACCGCGCCGCCATTAACCGCGGTAATAATCTGGTCAATTGCGGAATTTATGCCTGCGTAATAATCGCTGTTTTTGAAAGCGGGAGTAATGTCATTTTTGATAATCCAAGAACTTTGCGCGTCAGTCAAAGAACCCTCAAGCCCGTAGCCGACTTCAATGCGAATTTTTCTGTCTTCCGTTGCAACCAAAAGCAAAACGCCGTTATCTTTTCCTTTTTGGCCGATTCCCCACTCCTTAAAAAGCTCCACCGCGTAATTTTCCACGGTATCTCCGCCCAAATTCTTGACTATCGCGACCGCGATTTCATTGCCGGTAGATTTTTGGAAATCGGAAAGTTTAGTTTCCAATCCGGATTTTTGGGAATCATTAAAAATTCCGGCAAAATCATTAACGAATCCTTTAGGGGAACCCGGACTCGTATAAGCAAAAGCGGCCTCAACGAGAAAAAAGAAAATAAATAAGATTAAAGCAATCTGCTTTTTCATCTAAATGTATGGAGGTTCAACCTCCATACTCCCACCATAATTTTTAAAACTGAACCTTAGGAGCATTCTCGGCGCCCGGAGCGGCCTCAAAATACGATTTTTCGGAAAAGCCGAACATCTTGGCAATCAGACTGCTCGGAAATGTTTTGGTTGCAAGATTAAAGATCATTACCATATCGTTAAATCTTTTTCTCTCCACACTCACGCGGTTCTCCGTGCCTTCGAGCTGCGCCATCAAAGTCTGGACATTTTCCGAAGATTTAAGCTGCGGATA
>JAPLZW010000096.1 GCA_026394835.1 Candidatus Wolfebacteria bacterium | reverse complement strand
TTTTATTTACTACCGTTATTTCCAGAAATTCGCGGTTTTTATCCTGATCGCCAACCTTTTTCTTCTGATTCTTATTTTTACGCCTTTAGGATTTTCTCATGCCGGAGCGAGCCGGTGGATTGATATCGGCGGTTTTACGCTTCAGCCCGCTGAACTTTTAAAATTCAGTTTTCTGATTTACATAGCGGCTTGGCTTTCACCCAAAAGCCGGGACGGCGCGTTTTACGAAACTCGCCAGAAAAGTTTCGCCGAAGGATTTCTGCCTTTTATTTTGATTTCAGGATTTATTGCTTCTCTTGTCTTTACCCAGCGTTCCACAAGCGTGATTTTTATAGTTCTTCTGGCGGCGATAATTTTATATTTTGTAAGCGGCGCAAGGCTTTCTTATGTTGCCGGAATTATAATTATGGGAACTTTGGCGTTTTCGGTCGTAATTTATTATAGTCCTTATCGTTTTAGCCGAGTGGCGAGTTTTATCGAGAGATATTCCAATCCTGTCGCGATAAATACCCAAACCACGGGCTATCATCTGAATCAATCTTTGATAGCTATCGGTTCCGGCGGCTTGACCGGAGTCGGCTTCGGAAAATCAACTACAAAATACAAATATCTTCCGGAGTCCATAGGGGACTCCATATTCGCGGTTCTTGCCGAAGAATTGGGTTTTGTCGGCGTAATCAGCCTTTTAGCCTTCTTCGCTTTTTTCTTTTTAAGAGGGTTTATGATTGCAAGAAAATCCCGGGATCAATTCGCGCGGTTAACGGCAATCGGTTTTGTTTCTGTGATGGCAATCCAGGCTTTTGTGAACATCGCGGCAATTTCCGGATTGCTTCCCTTAACCGGGGTGCCTTTGCCATTTATAAGTTACGGCGGCACAAGTCTTGCGGTTTTTTTGACGATGGCCGGCACTATAGTCAACATTTCCAGATACACGTAGTTGAAGATATAAGATTTATGATTTAAGATTTAAGAAACGCACCAAGCTATTAAATCTTGCTTTTTACGCCTTACTTCTTGTTATTATTTCTTATTTCCTAAATCTTACTTCTTAAATCTATGCTAAGAATCCTATTCGCCGGAGGCGGCACGGGCGGGCACATCACTCCCATAATCGCGGTCTCCGAAGAACTTCAAAAAATCGCGAAAGAAAAAAGCATTGAAATAGAAATGCGTTATATGGGCGAGCCGGATATCTACGTTTCGGCTCTGGAGTCTTCGGGAATAAAAGTTTCAAAAATTATGGCGGGGAAAGTCAGGCGTTATTTCGATATCAGAAATATTTTGGATATTCCGAAGTTTCTTTTGAGTTTTCCCCAGCTTTTGTGGAAAATTTTCTGGTATATGCCGGATGTGGTTTTCTCCAAAGGCGGCACAGGTTCCTTGCCGGTTGTTATAATAGCTCGCTTTTACAGAATACCGGTTTTAATCCACGAATCAGACACGGTTCCCGGAATGTCCAATCAAGTCGCCGGCCGCTGGGCGAGACGAGTCGCGATTTCTTTCGACTCGGTTAAGGAATATTTCAGGGGCGATATCGCCCTGACAGGAAGTCCCATAAGGAATTTTTTGATTAGCGGCCCTTTAATGGAAAAAGGAGCGGCCAAAAAAGTTTTCGGGCTTGAAGAATCAAGACCTTTGATATTATTTCTTGGCGGGTCCCAAGGAGCCGTAAGAATCAACGATTTTGTTCTGGATATTATTCTTCCCCTTCTTAATGATTTTTCCGCACTCCACCAGACGGGTTTGGAAAATTTCGAAGGCGTTAAGAAAGAATTTGACGTGATAGCCAAAGATTTGTCCCCGGACGTAAAAAAACGCTATAAACCCGTGGCTTATTTTGAGAACAATCTGAAAGAAGCCTTGATTGCTTCGGATATTGCGGTTTCGCGCGCCGGCAGCACGACTATTTTTGAACTCGCGACTTTCGGCAAACCTTCAATTTTAATACCATTGCCCGAATCGGCCGGAAACCATCAGGTTAAAAACGCTTATGAATACGCAAAAAACGGCGCTGCGATTGTGATGGAATCCGATAATCTGACTCCGAATGTTTTTATAACTCAAATCAAAAATCTTATTTCGGATTCAGCGAAACTTAGCCAGATGTCCGAAGCGGCCAGGAAATTCTCAAAGCCCGATGCCGCCAAAATCATAGCCCAGGGCATCCTGGAAGTCGCCACATCTTAAATTTGTCTGGTAAAAACCCGGGTTTTGTGGTAAGATAACCTCGTGACTGAAAACAAGAAGGATGTTCGGGTTCGTTTTGCGCCGTCTCCGACAGGCTTATTGCATATTGGAGGCGCCCGAACCGCGCTTTTTAATTGGCTTTTTGCCGAGAATCAGGGCGGTAAGCTTATTTTAAGGATTGAAGACACCGATAAAGAAAGGTCAAAGCCGGAATACGAAAAAGACATTATTGAAGGTTTGTCCTGGCTTGGCTTGGATTGGGACGAAGGTCCCGACAAAGGCGGAGAATTCGGCCCATACAGACAATCCGAGCGCCTTTCTGTTTACGAAAAATATTTGAACCAACTTTTGGAAGAAAAAAAGGCTTATTATTGTTTTTGCTCCAAAGAAGACTTGGAAGCCGACAGACAGGCGATGCTTGCCCAGGGAATGGCTCCGAAATACAGCGGCCGTTGCCGGGGGATAGAAAAAAAAGAAGCGGAATTAAGAATTAAGAATAATGAATCTGCCGTTGTCAGGTTTCGCGTGCCCGAAGCCGAAGTTGAAGTGAATGACTTGATAAGGGGCAAAGTTACATTTGATGCGGGACTTATGGGCGATATGATAATTGCGAGAAATCCAAAAGAGCCTTTGTATAATTTTACCGCCGCCATTGACGATTACCTCATGAAAATTACTCACGTAATAAGGGGAGAGGAGCATCTTTCAAATACGCCTAAGCAGGTACTGCTCCAGAAAGCTCTGGGATTTGACGAAGTGAAATACGCGCACATACCCTTAATCCTGAATTCCGACAGAAGTAAAATGTCCAAACGGCATTTGGACACCTCGCTCTTGGA
>JAPLZW010000036.1 GCA_026394835.1 Candidatus Wolfebacteria bacterium | reverse complement strand
CTCCTATTAAAGCGAATAATATCAGAACTTTTTGGAATTGGCCGAAAGACAAATGCCCCAAAGCCATTTTAAGGTTTTCTTTTTTGAACCCCACCATCCCGAAATTTTTCTCGATTTCTTTTTGGGGCAATCCCAAAGCGTTTGTTTTAGCGCGTAAAAAATCCTCCACGGTTAATGGAAGATATCTGTCAAAATCTATTTTTTGCGGAACGTAACCGATTTTAGCTCCCGGCTGCCAAACAATTTCTCCTTCATGCGGTAAAAGCCCTAAAATAGCTTTAAATAAAACCGTTTTCCCCGCGCCATTGGGCCCGATAATTGCGAGGCTTTCTCCTTTTTCCACACTAAAACTCACATCCTCAACGACTTTCTGGTCGCCAAAAGAAACGCTTAAATTCTTAACGCGCAAAATTGGTTCCATCTCCTAATTACTAGTTACTATCTCCTAACTACTTACGTTTAATTATTTCGTCAACGATGCCGTAGTCCTTTGCCTCCTGAGCATTAAGCCAGAAATCCCGGTCTGTGTCTCTTTCCACCTTCCCCATCGACTGGCCGGTATGTTTTGCCAAAAGCTGGTTTAGTTTATCTTTAATTTTTAGAATATGTTTTGCCGCAATTTCAATTTCCACAGCCTGGCCTTCGCTTCCGCCCATCACCTGATGCAAAAGAACTTCTGAATTCGGCAATATCAATCTTTTTCCCTTCGCGCCCGCGCCTAAAAGCACTGCGGCCATTGAAGCGGCGATACCAACACAAATCGTAGAAACGTCCGGTTTCACGTATTGCATTGCGTCGTAAACCGCCATGCCCGCGGTCACCGAACCGCCGGGACTGTTGATATACATCGTAATATCTTTTTTCGGGTCTTCGTATTGGAGAAAAAGCAGCTGCGCGATGACTGCGTTCGCCGCCGGGTCGCTAATCGCTCCGCCGAGAAAAATAATGCGGTCTTTTAAAAGCCGGGAATAAATGTCATACGCTCTTTCGCCGTATTGGGTTTTTTCGATTACTGTCGGTATTAATTCCATGCCAATGTGGTTAAAATTTATAAACTCAATGTGTAATAAATTTTACCACCACATTGAGCACCCCGCTCCACTTTTACCAAAGTTTCCCTCAATTTTGAGTCCGCAAGACTCAAAATTACAGGAATAATGCGTTTATCGGTTAAAATTAACTTTTGACATAGATTTTCGTAAAAGTGGGGCGGGGTAAGGTTTGGTATTGAAAAATTATACGCTCGGAGCTCTAATTTTTCAACCAAGCCCTTATCTAAGAAACCTGACTATAAGTAAAGCCACGATGTTCATCACTTTAATCAGGGGATTGATCGCCGGACCGGCGGTATCCTTATAAGGGTCGCCGACCGTATCGCCCGTAACCGCCGCTTTGTGCGCTTCGGATTTTTTGCCGCCGAAATTTCCGTCCTCAATATATTTTTTCGCATTATCCCAAGCCGCTCCGCCGGATGTCATCGAAATAGCGAGAAAGACACCGGAGATAATCGAACCGATAAGGAATCCTCCCAAAGCTCTCGCGCCCAAGAGGAATCCGACCAAGAGCACCGCCACTATCGGAATCAAGGCCGGCGCAATCATTTCTTTTAAAGCCGCCGAAGTCACGATATCAACCGCCTTGCCGTAATCCGGCTTAGCAGTTCCCTCCATGATGCCTTTAATTTCTCGGAATTGCCTCCGTACTTCTTCCACAACCGCGCCCGCGCTTTTTCCAACCGCCTTCATCGCGATAGAAGCGAATAGATACGGCGCCGCCGCTCCAAAAAATAATCCCGCAATCACATAGGGATCGCTTAACTCAAAAACCGCTTTTTTAACCGCTTCCGTATAGCTTGAGAATAAAACCAAAGCCGCAAGCCCGGCCGAGGCGATTGCGTAACCTTTAGTAACCGCCTTAGTGGTATTGCCCACCGCATCCAGCGCGTCAGTAATTTTTCTTACCGATTCCGGCTCGTTGGTCATCTCGGCGATACCGCCGGCATTATCCGTAATCGGTCCGAAAGCGTCAATCGCCACAATAATTCCCGCAGCCGAAAGCATCGCCATCGCGGCCACCGCCACGCCATAATCCCATAAAGATAAAAACTTAAAATCACGGCGAAGCCGATAAGGACAACCGGCAAGAAAGTCGCTTCCATCCCGACAGCAAGCCCCATAATGATATTGGTTCCATGCCCGGACGCCGAAGCATTGGCGATAGATTTTACGGGACGGTATTTCTTGGCCGTATAATAATCCGTGATTATGACCATAAGAACCGTGACCAGAAGCCCAACCAAAGCGCACAGATAAATATTCATATTACTCTCCGGGAAATAATAGCTGCTCGCCGGATAGAAAAATATCGCGGAAATCGCGAGCGCCGCGAAAAGCCCTTTATAGAGAGCGTTCATGATATTCATATTTTTGCCCAGCCTGACAAAAAAAGTTCCCAATATCGATGCCCAAATAGCAAGCGAGCCAAGAACTAACGGGAATAGAACCCCTCTTTGCCCGATTATATTTGAACCCAGAAGCATCGCGGCTATTAAAGTGACAGCGTAAGTTTCAAAAAGGTACGCGGCCATGCCGGCGCAATCGCCTACATTATCTCCCTCCAAATCCGCAATCACGCCCGGGTTTCTGGGGTCATCTTCCG
>JAPLZW010000023.1 GCA_026394835.1 Candidatus Wolfebacteria bacterium | reverse complement strand
GATTCAAGATTCAAGATTTAAGAGCTGACTATTTAATAATGGATTTGGCGGCTGCGGAAAATCTTGATGAGTTGATTAAAAAGGCTTATGAAATTTTGGGATTAATCAGTTTTCTTACGACCGGCGAGGACGAAACCCGGGCATGGACCATAAAAAAAGGAGTGAAAGCTCCCGAAGCCGCGGGCACGATTCACACGGATTTTGAGAAAAAATTCATCCGCGCGGAAGTGATAAATTGGGAGAAATTATTGGAAGCCAAAACTTGGGCTATTGCCAAACAAAAAGGCTGGATGCGGCTTGAGGGTAAGGAATACGCGGTTCAGGATGGGGACGTGGTGGAAATCCGACACGGATAAGATAGGCGCTCTAATCTTTCTTGGTATTCTGGTATATTGAACGATCGTTCGATATACCATATAATATTAATTATTATGAAAGGTGAAAATAGGTTAAAGATTTTAGAATTTCTTGAGGATTCGGCTCATGCCGTCGGCGATTTACTTTTTATTTTCAGTTTGCCCTATGGAAGTTCTATGGGAAGAATGAAACATCTCTTAAATAGGAGGCATCAAGAGATGGATCAGCAAAAAATCAACAGCCAAGAAAAGCAACGTTTTCGTGAACTTTTATATCACCTAAGAAAGGATGGGTTAATAGAAGAAACTAAAAAAGAGAACGATCGATTTTTAAAATTGACACAGAGAGGGAAGATTCAATTGGAAAAATTACGTTTGTCTCGGTCGGATATGTTGCCGCGCTCCAAATATGAATACAAAAAAGAGGATATCCTTAAAATTGTGATTTTTGATATTCCCGAAAGAGAGAAGAGAAAAAGAAATTGGTTGAGGGCTGTTCTTAGTAACCTGGATTTTAAAATACTTCAAAAAAGCGTTTGGGTTGGAAAGACGAAGCTACCCAAGGAATTTGTAGTGGATCTACGCAATTTGAATTTAACAGATTATGTAGAGATTTTTGCTGTAAATAAAATTGGAAGTTTAAAACAATTGAAATTTTGATTTGATTGCGACTTGTATATCGTACGATCGCACCATATACAAGTAATAGGGATTTATTAGCGTGAGAATTCAGTATGGGTAAATTATTCTGGGGCGATTTATTTCAAAATCACCGTATACGCTCCGGTTGGAATTTGGGAAGCTTGGTCCGGCAAAACATAATGGATATTTTTCGTTGTTTGTTTGTCGGGAGTGAAGGTGTCGGTAATAAACATCACGGTTTGTGAAGGCATGGGAATGCCGCGCACCAGGACTCCGCCGGTAGGCACCACAACATATTTCGGCATATCTTTCGGCAAGGCGTTTAAATCTCTTCCGATTTGGGCGTAATCAGCCGCAAACGCGCCCTGAACATTGGGATTGTTGGCCCAGGCGATGAAGTAGGTGTAGTATGTCGTAACGGCTGATAGCGCAAGAATAATGAATAATGAATAATGAATAATGACTTTAACTTTTTTATTATCGTTGTCATTCATAATTCTCAATTCATAATTCTCAATTCTTGAGAGAATCCATGCTCCGCCGATTCCCGCCAAGATGAACACCGGAGGAATCATGATGATTGACCGTAAGGCGTGCGGGATGCCTTCGTTTGAAACCACAACCGGCAGAGCGGCGATTATTAAGAACGAAATCAAAAATAAAAAAGCAAAATTCAAAGTTCCGCCGTCAGCTTCCGGGAAACCGGTATTTTTTAATTTTAATCTGTAATTTTCAATTTTGATTTTTAAACTTTGATATATATTTTTGATGGCAATCGCGATGCCTATCAAAAATAGGACTCCCGCGAGCCAGTCTAATTCCGGCCTACCGCTGAAATTGTGCCGCCAGTTCCAGTCGCCCTGGATATTGAACATCCCGGAGGTTTTTAAGATATTGGAACCAAGGTCGGTTAATGGATGGCCGGAAGCGAATATTGAAACTTGCGTGGTGCGTCCCATAAAGTCAGCCGGATTTTTCAGGAAATAAATGCCGATTGGCAGGGCGATTATAAAAGTAGCGAGGATGAACCATGCGGAGGCCACAAGAAGTTTTTTTCGGGAATCTTTGCGCGCGAACCAATCGTAAAAGAAAATTACGAGCATCAAAGCCGGCATTGCTCTGAAAGCGATATAAGAGTGGAATCCCAAACCAAACATCAATCCTCCCAGGATTGATAAAATTACAAATTTCAAATCCCAAATTCCAAACGATTTTTGATTATTATAATTTTGGTCATTTGATATTGTTTGTGATTCGGTGCTTGGTGCTTGGGATTTATTTTTAACTTGGTTGAGCGCTTTAAAGAAAAAATATAAAGACCAAGTTAAAAATGCTGGCGCCATGATGGCCCTGAAGCTGATTCTGGAAAAATTGATATGCCAGAAATTTATTGCCAGGAGAAATGCGGAGAGCAGAGCCGCGTTGGTTTTGAATTTCTCGGAAATCTTTGAGCTGGCGTAATTAAGAAGTTCCTTAGCGAGGAAATAAATTCCCAAGACGGTAAAAATTCCAAAGAGAGCGCTAACCCCTCTTAATGCCCACGGAAAATTTCCTAAGGTTGCAACGGATATTGCTTGAATGTTTATAAACATTCCTTCTCGGCCGTTATTTTCAGGATAAAAAACTTTGAAATTGTGAGTCGCCAAAGCCTCTTGCGCGTTCGTGCCGTTCATCGCTTCGTCGGGATAAAGCCCCGGCGGCAATTGTGTTATGTTGTAGAGCCGGAAGAATGAAGCTATAATGATTATTAGAAAAAGAAGTAATTGGTAATTAGTAATTGGTAATTTTTTAATCATATTTAATTTTTGGTTATTGACAAAATATTTAATTACTAAATTCTAATACCAAACAAAATGCCTAAGCCCTAATGACTAATTTCTAAAATAGTTATTAGAAATTAGAGCTTAGAAATTAGGAATTCATAAATACTATGTTTAATCTTAACACAATAGAACAGGACATTGAACGTTTGAGCCGGGAAGTCAAGGAATTTAAAAATCTTCCGGAAAATAAAGATTTAGCGGAAAGAGAAATTGTAAAACAGGCGATTCAGCCGGTTATGAAACCGGTTGTTGCTCCGCAAAATACTTCCGCGCAAACCGTTCTGGAGGAAGATTCGGTATTGCCGGATTATCTTAAAGATTCTTCAACTGATATTAAATTGAAAGTTGAGAAATTGCTTGAAGAGGTTTTCAAGAAAGGCGTGGAAAAAGCCGCGGAAGACGCCATAAAAGCCGGGCCTTTTATTCTTGACGCTTTTCACGATGCCCTGACGGA
>JAPLZW010000026.1 GCA_026394835.1 Candidatus Wolfebacteria bacterium | reverse complement strand
GGATCAGACGGAAGAACGGAAGTAATTTCCGGATTGAACGAAGGCGATAAAATCGTGAATCAATAATCGTGGAGGATAAAATTCTAATTAAAATCGAAGACCTCGTCAAAATTTATAAAGAAGACGGCGAGGATAGCGAAGAGACCCGGGCTTTGGCCGGGGTTAATCTTGAAATAAAAGAAGGGGAGTTTGTTTCCATTGTGGGACCGTCAGGTTCTGGCAAATCAACGCTGCTTCAGATTTTGGGATGTTTAGACAGGCCGTCTAGAGGAAAATATTTTCTTGAGGGCAGAGAATTGAATCATTACTCCGACGACGAGCTGGCGAAAGTCAGGAATGAAAAATTCGGATTCGTTTTTCAGGCTTTTAATCTTTTGGGCAGAGTAAGCATTTTGGAAAACGTTAAATTACCGCTCATCTATGCCGGAATATCCGAACCGGAACGTACGGAAATCGCTAAAAAAACAATCGCCGCTGTGGGTCTCACCGACCGCGAAAATTACGAAGCAGCGAAATTATCCGGCGGCCAGAAGCAAAGAGTGGCGATTGCGAGAGCGTTAGTTAATGCTCCGAAAGTGATTTTTGCCGATGAGCCGACTGGCAACCTTGATTCAAAATCCGGCGCGGTAATCCTGAAGTTCTTCGAAGAACTTCACTCGAAAGGCAATACCATTATTTTGGTTACTCATGAAACTTATTTTGCCGAATCGGCCCAAAGGATGATCCATATGAAAGACGGATTGGTTAAAAAAGACGAAAAAGTGGCCGGCCGGCACACTCACGGATTTGTAAAATAAGGGTTTTGTATAAATTTATGAAATAAATTTTTAAACAAAACCTTACCCCGCCCCACTTTTACGAAAATATATGTTAAAGGTTAATTTCAACCACAAACGCATTATTCCTATAATTTTGAGTCCGTAAGACTCAAAATTAATAGAAATTATTTGGTAAAAGTGGAGCGGGGTGCTGAATTCTATAGATAAATTAATTTCGCTCCGTTCATAAATTTATATATAATTCGCACATGAAAATCAAGGATAATTTTAAAATGTCTTTTTCCGGGCTCACCACACATAAGTCGCGGTCGGCTTTGACGATTCTGGGAATAGTGATTGGCATTATGGCGATTATCGTCGTGATGGCTCTGGGGCAGAGCGCCCAGGACTTAATTGTGGGGCAGGTGCAAGGGTTAGGACCAAACAATGTTTTTGTGCTTCCGGGCAAGCAACCCAAAGGGATTTCAAGTGCCGGTGGCTCTCTTCTGAACGATTCCATAAAAAACAAGGATTATGAAGACTTAAAAAAGAAAGAAAATGTTCCCGACGCGGCCTCGGTTGTACCGATTGTTTTTACTTCAGCCGATATCAGCTATGAATCGGAATCTTATTCGGGCTCAATGATATTGGGCAGCACTCCCGACATAACGAAACTTTATAATCTTGAAGTAGGCGCGGGATATTTTTTCAGTGATGATGATGCGAATAACCGGGCGGACGTGGTTGTTTTAGGCAAAAAAATCGTTGACAAGCTTTTTGGAGCGGCTTCTCCTGTCGGGCAGAATGTTAAAATAAAGAATAGAAATTACCGGGTAATCGGCGTTTTGAAGCAGAAAGGCCAGTCTTCAATGATTAATTTTGACGAGGTCGGAATTATGCCTTTTTCTACGGTCCAGCAGGATGTGATGGGCATTAAGCATATCCAGAGGCTTGTGATTGAGGCGCGCTCTACGGACACCATTACTAATGTCGTAAAGGATACGACCACGCTTTTGAGGGATAACCACAAAATAGATAATCCCGACAATGACGATTTTTACATCCAGACCCAGGCGGATTTGGTCAATACCATCGGCGTCATTACCAACGTGCTCACAATGTTTTTGGGAGCGGTGGCGGCAATTTCTTTGATTGTTGGCGGCATCGGCATCATGAATATAATGTTCGTTTCGGTGACCGAAAGAACCAGAGAAATCGGTCTGCGGAAAGCTTTGGGCGCGACCAATAAAAATATTTTGATTCAATTTTTGACCGAGGCCGTGCTTTTGACCTCAACCGGCGGAATTATAGGAATTATTTTGGGAGCGACATTCACCTATCTTACGGTTATCGCCCTTAATGTTTTTGCGGGAATGAGCTTTGTTTTTTCTTTCCCGATTCTCGGAGCGTTTCTGGGAATCGCGGTTTCAAGCAGCGTAGGATTTTTCTTCGGTATTTTTCCGGCAAGGCAGGCTTCGCGCAAAAGCCCCATTGAAGCCTTGAGGTACGAATAAAAATCCCGACCGAAGCCGGGATTTTTCTATAACCGAGGTTGGTTTTCTCTGTCAATATGTTTTTCTAGTCCGCTTATTGCTTCCTCTGCCTGAGCATCTCTTAACTTTCGGGTGGCTTCTTCAAATGGCGCCGAGGCTTCCCGAAGCGCTTTCATGGGGTCTTTTTTTTCGCTTATGGCTTTATCCATTACTTTCTTTACATCTTCCGGAGTTAATCCAAATACTCCAGCCTGCAGTCTTTCTCGGGCTGCCTCAATTTCTTCCTGTGTCTTACCTTTTACTGTCTCTGGGTTAACTTTTGGCAATAGGATTTCCTCTATTTTTTTCCCGCCGAAATTAAACATTTTAAACATATTTTTAGCGCATTAATTTTTATTTTCCTAGTTTATATCGCTATTTTAGCACAATAAAATATAAAGGAAATAGTTTTCTGTGGATATCCACAATTTATCAACATTTTCGGCTGTTTTTCTTGTTGACGGGATTTTTATAATGATTATTATTGATTAGTGAGGAGAGGACGCGATGTCCGATGGTCTAGGTCTAAGCGCGCGTCCAGGGGATGTCCTTCCTTGGTTTATAAGACAAGGCTGAAGCCGGCGGGTGTTGACTCCTTAAAGAATAGACGGGTGATGAACCCGTCTGTTTTTTTGCCTGAGCAATGTCGAAGGATTATCCATCCTGCTACTTGTTTGATAAAACCGGTTGTCTCCGACCTCCAGCGGGTCGGAGCAACCTTGACTCTCGGCATTCGGAGTCCGACTCCTGTCGGACACCAAGCTCCGAATGCCTCCGAGACATTTTTTCAAA
>JAPLZW010000061.1 GCA_026394835.1 Candidatus Wolfebacteria bacterium | reverse complement strand
CCTATAGTGTGAAGCAGATTTTGCAAATTGCTTTGGAAGAAGATAATTATAAGAGAGCGAAGATTGTGTATGATTCCTCAAAACCTTCAATGATCCCAATTAGGCTTTTTGATACAAAAAAAGCCGAGTCTCTATTGGGGTTTAAGGCAAAAACAGATATTAGGGAAGGTATCAGAAAGACAATTAAGTGGTTTCGAGAAAAGCATGATCTATTACGTTAGCTATATAAGAAAAGACGATGCAATAAAAAGATTGCAAGAAATTAAACATTTTAAATAGCGGGAGAGGATTATGGATGTAGTTTTATTTTATCCAAGGCCATGGCCGGGAGAGACTATGAGTGGGAGAGTTCCTTTTTCCTTGGTGCACCTTTACAGTTACCTGAAAGGCAGTGGTTTTAATGTTAAGGTGGTAGATGAAAGGATTGTTTCGGATTTGCCCTCGTTGATAAAAAACCTGGGAAATCAGATTCTTTGTTTTGGTATCAGCAGTTTTACAGGTATTCAAATCCAAAACGGACTTAATATTTCTTCTTTATTAAGGGAAGCGTTTCCCTATGTTCCTATCGTTTGGGGAGGGTGGCATCCTTCTCTTATGGCAGATCAGACCTTAAAACACCCGCTGGTTGATATTGTGGTAAGAGGGCAGGGAGAAGAAACATTTCGCGAACTGCTGGTTGCGCTCAAAGATGGAAAAGATTTAGCGGGGATCAAAGGAATTTCATATAAAAATGGGGCACATCTTTTTCATAACCCCGATAGGGAGTTGCTACCCTTCCTGCAAAATATGGAAATGGACTATGGGTGTATCGAGGTTGAAAAATATGTGTATTCACCACCATGGAGCAAAAAACACAAAAGAGCCCTCAGTATAGTTACTGGCCTGGGCTGTGCGTATGATTGTGGTTTCTGTTCCGTTGCCAGTATCTATAAGCGTCAATGCTTTAATAAGAATATCGACTCAGTCTTAAACGAACTTGATTATTTTGTTGAGAAAGGCGCGATCGATTCGTTTACTATTGAGGATGACAATTTTCTTTTGATACCGAACAGAGTTCAAATACTCAACAATTTTGATAATGCATTGTTGAATCTGGTGAAAGATGCGGGATGTCAGGAGCTTCGTATTGGTGTCGAATCCGGTTCTGATGAGGTGTTGAAACTGATCAATAAAAAAACAACAGTTTCCAATACATTGATGGCTATTAAAAAACTGAGCAAAATAGACATAAGCCTTCATCTATCAAGCATGGTGTGTTTTCCAGGCATAGATTCTAACGAGATAGAGGATACCATGAATCTGCTTATCAGAAGCAGAGAATTAAACCCCAGAGTAGATTTTCGTATGTTTTATTATACGCCTTATCCGTTAACGAAACTCTACGAAACATCGTTGAAAAACGGAATGAAGGAGCCTAAAAGTTTAGAAGAGTGGGCAGATCATACATTAAGAAGATTTAGGGGCCCTTGGGTGAAAAAATTTCATAGAAAGCTGGTTAGATACTTTTGTTTTTATTACTATCCGTATTCCGGCGCCCTAAAAAGAGAAGATTCTGAGGGAAGGACATTAATAGTAAAAATATTAACGTTTCTTTTTAGAGTTATTTTCGAGAACAGGGCCCTCTTTATGGCGGCAAGGTGGCGAGTTAAACACAGATTTTACAGATTTCCAGTGGATGCGGCATTCGTTATGTTTGGCTTGCGTCTCAAAAGCTGGTATGGGCGCATATTTTATGGAAATCTTGATAAATTTAGCCAGTATGCTGATTAAGGAAAATGAGTTTTTTCGACTATAAAGGACGACTCCGGGGGATACCGATGCGACATGAAATGATTGAGAGGTTAAGAAATGATCGATAGTGTTCGTAGGAAGGAGATACTCGGAAAAGGCAAGCCAGAGCCGAAGCATGTGCCTTGGTGGGGGGAACCAAATTTTGGCGCTTGGTATACGGAGTCTGAGGTGAGCGCGGCTGTTGATGCCATCCGTGAATCTATGGACTGGTGGATTGGTTTTGGCCCGAATTCAAAAACAATTGACGAATTTGAAAATGCCTTCGCCAAATATTGCGATGCTAAATATGCCATTGCGTTGGCCAATTGCGGAGTGGCGCTCGATATCGCAATGATGTGTTTGGATTTGAAGCCAGGAGATGAGATCATATGCCCTGCCATAAATTTTAAGGCCTCGCAAATGGCAGTGCTTGGGCAGGGAGGAAAAGTCATTTTCTGTGATATAGATCCTAGGACCCTCAACGTTGATCTAGAAGATGTTGAAAAGCGAATAACCCCACGTACGCGCGCCATATTGCCGGTCCATATGAACGGCTTGTCCGCTCCGATGGATGAGTTGCTGGATATTGCGGAGCGGAATCCCCATTTCGACCATGGGCCGATTAAGGTCATTGGAGACGCTGCGCGTAGTTGTGGAGCCGAGTATAAAGGAAAAAAAATCGGTTCTAAAGGCTGGCTCACTACGTTTAGTTTTAATGGTCAAAAACTTATGACTACCCTTGGAGAAGGGGGAGCGATTACGACGGACGACAAAAATCTTGCTGATCGAATTCGAAGCATAAGGAGTTATGGAGGTGAAAATGGTTGGGGTTCAAATTACAGGATGAACAAGATACAGGCAGCTGTTGGATTAGTGCAGCTTGAGCGTCTTGATGATATGAATCAGCGCCGACGGGAAGCCGCTCAGCGTCGCATTATGCTTTTGCGGGGTGTTCCGGAGATTCAGCTCCCAGTGGAACCGTCTGGTTACAAACACCTGTATTATGTTTTTGGCATTCTAGTGCCGCCTGATTGGGCAGGTGAAAAACGGAATAAAATTCTTTCGATAATGGAGAACAGGTTTGGAATCGTTTGCAGCATAACGAATCTTCCAACTTATCAACGCTGGCCATATATTGCAGCCAGGTGCGGCGTTCCAAAACTCAATGTATCCGAGAACAT
>JAPLZW010000059.1 GCA_026394835.1 Candidatus Wolfebacteria bacterium | reverse complement strand
AGTTTGTAATAAAACCACCACGCTCCCAAGGCCGCGATTACCGTGTAAATTATAAGCTTATGCCTGATTTTTAATCCTCCGCCATTGGGCCCTATCCGCATCACGCCCAAAACATCGTCTATCATGCCCAAGAGCGCCGCGATGAGCATTGCCGCCACGGGCAAATAAGTCTGCGCTCTGTCCAAAAGATTAAGATTTCCGAAAAATCCGTCAAAGAAAAAACTTAAAAGGAAAAGAAGGAGTATCAGACCCAAAACCGTAAACCAAATAATGATGCCCCCCATCGTGGGTGTTCCCTCTTTTCCGGAGTGGAGCCTGGAGTAAATCGGAGTTTCTTTGCTTATCCGGATCTGCTTTCCCAGTTTATATTTATTAAGATACTTGCTTAATACGGGAGTGAGAAATAAAGCCGTCAAAAAAGACAAACCCATAAGCGCAAGTATTCTGACCGTTTGGATTAAATACATTTATTTATAAAATCAATAATTTTATTCGCAAGAAATCAAAAAATCTTTGAGCGTTTTTGTGTCCTTAAAAGCGTCGTCCGAACCCAAGACGACGGAAAGCGCCGGCCGGTTCTTTACGGTAAAAAGCGCCACGAGATTCCTGCCGGCCGCGTCTATATATCCGGTTTTACCGCCGATAAAATCTTGGTTTCCCGCAAATTCATCGATATTTTTTAATTTGCGGTATTTCCCCGATTTTAACTCCTGAATCTGAATTTCTGTTTGCCTTGTAATGCGGTATATCTCCGGATAATTGGCATAAATATATTCCGCAAGCCGGCTTAAATCGCCGACAGTTGATTGATTCAAAAAAGAGAGGCCTGTGGGTTCAACATAAGAAGTCTGGGACATCCGGATGTCCGCGGCTTTTCTCTGCATCTCATTTACAAAATCCGTTTGGCCATACGACTCGGCTAAAGCTATCGCCGCATCGTTCGATGAAATCACGAGCATCGCTTTCAGCAGATCTCCCGCCCTGAAAACTTCTCCCTCTTTAAAATCTCCGGCAGCGCCTTCGCTTCCAGCGGCATTCGCGCTTATCGTTATTTTTTTATTGAGGTCTGTTTTCTCGATAGTCGCGATTGCCGTCATAAGTTTTGTGATGGATGCTATGGGCCAGCGTTTTTCCGGACTCTTGTTTACGATATTCGGGCCGTAATCGGCATATTTTAAAAGAACGGTTTTAGCGGTAATCCCCAACAAATCCAAATTTGAAAGCTCGCAAGTTTGCGTACCTCTGTTTTTCCCCAAAAGATCGCTGTCTCCGGAAAGAATTTCATTTACCGGCAAAATTGTTGCCGGATCCGCCCCCGTTAACCCTTCGCTTGTTTCCGTGGGAGCGATAGCCGGAACAATAACAATGGGGGTGCCAGTGGTAATTTCTGGAGGGGAAGTTTCTGTGGAAAAACCGGAGAGCGCGTCGGAAAGAAGAGGCGGCTTTTCCGCGGAATTATCACCGGCGGTTTTCGTCACCGCGATTGAAAATAAAATTATTAATGAAAGTAATATTGCTTGGAATTGCATCTTTTTAAAAAATCTAATTAAGGCCTATGGACTCTCTCGTATCCGAATCTTTAAACTTGGAATATTCCGGCAAATCTTCAACCCTTGATAATCCAAGATATTTTAACAAATCAAAACTCGCTTGGTAAAGGAAGGCATTGCCTCTTTTCGGATCGGGGGAACGATTTACGAGCCCGCGGATTAAAAGCGATCTTAGGATGAAACTTGAATTCACTCCGCGGTAATAATCAAGCTTGGCTCTTGAAAGCGGCCCAAGATAAGAAATAAGAGAAAGCGTTTCTATGGATGCCGGGCTTAAATTTTCTTTAACTTCGTCTTTGGAAAATTCTTCGAGCAATCCGGAAAAATCCGGGTTTGTCGCGAGTTGGACTTTTTCTTCGGGCTCACCGGAAAAAATCAACTTTAATCCCCTGCTCCCAGAGGATAATTCCTCTTCCAGTTTCTTAAGCGCCAATTTTACTTCTTCTTTGCCGACTTTGCCGAAACCCCCGTTTTGGGATAAAGACTTCGCGAGCTTCCCTGTTTCCACCGGCTCGCCGTAAACGAAAAGAATCGCTTCTATCGCGGCCGCCAGATTTTGATTGTTTGATTTTTCTAATTCATCCATAGCCTTAAATTAATTTAAATGGTTTTAGTTTGAGGTATAGCAGTTTGTATAGTCTAATGGCTTGGGTATGGATTTTACCCTCGACTATAACTAAAACCATACTAACTGCCAAAACTCAAACCCCAACCAAATCTTAAGCTTTCTCTATCATTATATCCGAAAATTCTCCTTTTTGTTCGGCTTTCACGATTTGCCTTTGGAGTAAATGGAGGACGGCAAGGAACATTACGATTATTTCCGGACGCGATCTGTTTTTTTTCAGCTCTTGAAAATTAAGCGATGCCGAGACGCCCGGATTCGCCGCCGACTTCTCCATAAAACCGATAAGCTCCTGGATTTTTTCTTCAAGGCTCACGAGAGGAGATTTTATGGTTTTTGTCTCCATTGCGAACTTAGCCAGCTCTTCAAAAATTCCCCTGATCGCTTTTGACAAATTTTCTAAAGTCACGGCTTCCGACGGATAAAAAACAATCGGCCGTCCGGCCATAAGAGGCCTGGATACCGAAAATCCGCCGCTTCCCCAAAGTTTTTTCATATGTCCCATTGCCGGCTTGAACGCCTGATAAAACTTAAGTTGTCCTTCCAAATCGCTGATATCTTTTTCGTCTTCCGGGCTAAGCTCCAAGTTCGGCAAGAGAGCTTTTGATTTTATAAGTAAAAGTTTGGAGGCGATAACGACAAAATCCGCGAGAAGCCTCGGGGGGGCCGATTCAATAGATTCAAGATAACTTAAAAAATCAGCCGTCACTCCGGCGAGATTGAGCTCGGTGACTTCCATTTTTCTTGCCTCGATAAGCTCCAAGAGCTTGTCCATGGGCCCGGAAAATTGTTCTGTTTTTAACAGATAATCCATTTTAATTCGCGGGCAAATTCCCTTTTAAGTAATTATTTGAAGGATTCCATACGAGCCATCCGGCGCTTATTCCGCTGTCGTAGGTTGCTTTTAATTCCTTGTCTATCATTGTTTTGTCGTATTTCGCGCCTAAATCAAAATCCTGAATCCAAGGCCGGAGTTTGGCCTGGCTTTTTTCGTGAAGAGCCGGAATTATTGTCGGCGTGCCGGTCGGAGTCGCGGGTTGAATCGTTTTGGGCTCGGCATCTTTATTGTAGTCATCCAATCTTTTCATTGCCGCATCAAGCGAATACTTCATGATTTCATAAGGATAAAGCGCGGGATTCTTATAACCCAAAAATCCGGGAGCGTAATGCGATGGATATACCATGGGACAAACATAATCGAAATAAGCGTAGGCGTCTTCAATAATCTGGCCGATTCCCAGGTCATCTTTATTTACGGTTGCGAGCCCGAAAAGATCCACGGAAATTTTTACGCCGGATAAATTTTCCCTCATATACTTGAAGAAATTTCTTATGGTTTCGTGTTTCGGCGATTTTCCGTCCCAGAAATTGAATTTCATATCGGAAAGATTTCCATCGGACGCGAAACGCACATAATCGAAATTCAATTCGTCGAAACCGCGCGAAGCGGCGTCTTTCGCAATTCCGACTTCATAATCCCAGGCTTCACGTGACGCCGGGTCAATCCATGCCAATTTTTTATTATCGGTCCAGGTCGTTCCTTTTGATTTGCTCTGGATAGCGAGTTCTGGCCGCGCTTTCGCGAGCCGAGGGTCCTGGAACATTGTGATTCTCGCGATTACGTATATGCCGTTATCGTGAAATTTCTTGATAAGCGAATTCACCTTCGGAATCTTTACTTCTTTGGCGCCGTACTTTATAACCTCCGGAATATTTATATCGTAAGAAATATAGCCGGTGTAATCCTTGATATCGATTACGACGGCATTTGTTCCGGTTGATTTTATGAGTTCTATTATTGAATCAACTTTTGGGGAGCTGCCGGCGCTATAAGCCGTAAGGTAAAGCGCTTTTATTTCCGAGGGCGGATTTGGCAATGGTTTCTGGTTTTCTATATCGGCATTGGGGTCAACTTTGGGATGTTCGACCTCCGAAGGAGTCGTTGTGGCATTTCCCGACAAATCGAAATTCATCGTTTTGCCGCTCCTGAAAAACAAAAAACCGGCGCCGACCGCCGCAATGATAACAATCGAAAACAAAATATATTTGACCGATTTCATGTAATAAAAAACTGAATAAAGGAATCGTCCCTTATCCAGTTTTTTATTTTACTTCTAAAGCACCTCAATATCAACCGCTCTCAAACCGAATTTCAAAGCGCTGATTTTCGTCGCAAACCAGATGTCCACGCGATCGGCGAACCTTTCGCTCATCCTGTCTTCAACGGTGAAGATTTTGGCTCCAAAGATTTTCGGGATGCGTATTTTCGAGCCAAGCGGAAGGAAATTCGAAGCTACCACCCCGTCATGGGTATAGGTGCCCGAAGCCGTGATATTCGGAGTATCGTCCGTTTCGTCCGGCGAACTTGAATAAGCCGTAGCGGTGGTCCTTATTAATTTACGCGCCAAACCCGCTCCTTGCCCAAGATTTTTGGATTTAAAAACAGAGTTGTTGGCCAGGAGCGAATCCCCTCCTATTACCGAGTATTTATCCGTTGTGGTTGCCTGTTTTTCCTGGTTAGTCTGGGCTACGGCTATGGCCGTTGCCTGCGCTGCCATAAAAAAAACAAGCAGTACCACGACTGCATGTTTACTCATATGTATAGCCACTATAGCAGATAAAACTCAAAAGTCAACCCCCACACCTATTGAGGGTAGAAATAAAGTGAGTAAATAAGCCAAATTTTGAGACTAAAGACAGAATTTAGTTAGGAATTAAGCCAAAAACACATAATCCTCAATAGGTGTGGGGGTCTCAATTCAAAAATCTAGGTTTTTAGCCATATTTTAAAATAAAAGGGCGGATAAGGCTTTCGGAAAACATCCGATTGCCTTATCCGCTTGTTTACTTTGCCAACCGAAGAGGCAGAAGCTTTCCCCAGTCCGGCCGAGGCGATTCAACAATCCACCGGAAAGCTTGGGCTTCACCCGACCCGCACAAAGCCAACTTCTCGGGACTCAAACCTTTTGGCTCAACACTGCGTGCTTCCCTTGCCTTCTCGGCCCAGCCTGCAGCATCAACAAGAG
>JAPLZW010000016.1 GCA_026394835.1 Candidatus Wolfebacteria bacterium | reverse complement strand
ATTAAAGTTGAACATTCAGTATTAAGATTGTGCAGGGCAGACTACCTTCCGCAGCAGATTGCACCCCGCTCATTGATGATGATGTCCATCGCCGGATTGTTCCTTACAATTATCTGCAGTAAAGGATCGCGGATACGAGAATTCCATTTTTATTTAATCATGAGCGATCTTGCATACCGTTTTTTAGCATATTCCCCGGATTTGCTTTATTCTGAAGTCGTGTCATGGCATGCGACATCGCAGATATCACTTAGAGTTTGTCCGTTAAATTCCATAAGGGCGACTACACGGACCCTATAAAAAACCAAAAAAAATCGGGAAAGATAACGTGGCAAAAAACGGGGGGGAAGAGATCAGAACTGGAAATGCTTGTTCACAATCTTGATCGCACAGTAGTCACCGCACATCGTGCAGCCATCAGTATCAGCAGGCATACGCTCCTTTCTGATTGCCTTTGCGCGTGCCGGGTTCATGGCAACGGCAAACTGGCGGTCCCAGTCAAGATCACGGCGGGCATGTCCCATCTCAAGATCGAGCTCGCGGGTCTTTTTCAGTTTGATCATATCACCGACATGGGCAGCAATACGGGAACTCATGACCCCTTCATAGACTTCTTCCGGGGTCGGAAGTGCGAGATGCTCGGCTGGAGTTACGTAGCAGATGAAATCCGCGCCAAGAGATGATGAAATTGCCGCACCAATCGCAGCTACCCGGTCATCGTAACCCGGTGCGATATCAGTGACAATGGGCCCGAGCATGTAGAACGGTTTGTTGTTGGTGACTCGTTTCATCAGCATAACATTTGCGGCAATCTCATCGATCGGTACGTGTCCTGGACCTTCAACAATCACCGGCACATTTTCATTGTGTGCTTTATCGGCTAGCTCGGCATTGATGAGCAGTTCCTGGATTGCTGCACGATCGGTTGCATCATGGATTGCGCCAGCGCGCATACCGTTACACATTGAAAGGGTGACTTCGTGCTCTTTCATAATCTCTAAAAGGTAGTCAAACTCCCGGTACAGAGGGTTCTCCTTTTCATTGTGGAGCATCCACGCGGTCATGAACGCGCCGCCGCGTGAGACAAGTCCTCCGTGTCGGCCCTGGTTTTTTAAGCGCTTGACCGTCTCCCAGTTGATGCCGGTGTGTATGGCCATGAAGTGCCATCCTTGATCGCGGCTTCAATGAAGGCCTGGTAGAGAGGAACGCAACCTACAGAGAGAGTTGTATTTGCGATTATCTGCTTGCGGATCTCGACAAAGTCGCCACCGGTTGAAAGTTCCATTAAAGTGTCGGCACCGGCTCGCTCGGCTTGTTTTGCCTTTTCGATCTCCTGCGGGATATCAACGATATCTGTGGATGTTCCAATCGATGCATTGACTTTAGTGCGAAGCCCATCGCCAATACCGCAGATCTTCACTTTCCGGTAGGGTGAGATAGGGATAACGATATGGCCTCCAGCAACGCCGCGCCGGACAAAATCTTCTGTTACTCCTTCCTGCTTGGCTACGATCTTCATCTCTTCTGTGACAATACCACGCTTGGCATCCGCAACTATACTCATGGCATACAGGTTGCAGTAAATACCAGATAAAGGCTTGTTTTTTAGATTGTAGACTAAATCTGGCTTGTCTTCTCAACAAGTAAAGTTGATTTGGAATAACACAGAATTTTTTGTTTATCAAAATTTACTTCAGAAGACTAACTAAATCAAAAGTGAATATTTACTAAAAGACTATTAGTTTTTGTACTGAATGGATATTTTATATTTGACCGCACTAAATCAGAAAATTTAAGGAAACTTACGTGTTCCAATGACAAATAACAATTATGTTGAAGTGAGCGTCAAAGAAGCCGCTCGTGATGATGTCGGCCGGGGTATCGCGCGCCTGAGTGTTGAAGTGATGAAAAACCTCGGGCTGGTATCAGGCGATGTTATAGAAATTTCAGGAAAGAATAAAGCCGCTGCGATTGTCTGGCCAGCTTTTGCACAGGATACGGGATTTGCTGTCTTAAGAATAGATGGCAACATCCGGGGGAATGCGGGAACGGGTATTGATGAGAAAGTAAAAATCCAGAAATCAATTGCAGAATATGCAACAAAGCTTGTGATACAACCGACCCAGCCGACTCGTCTTGTGGGAGGGGAACAATATCTTAAGCGATTGCTGCGCGGAAGGTCAGTTATTGAAAGGCAGATGGTGCGGGTTGATATCATCGGTAATTCGATCACCTTTGTTATTGTCAAAGTCTCTCCAAAAGGGATCGCAATTGTTACGGATGACACAGAAATTGAGTTGAGTGAAGATCCCTACAAGCCCGAAGAAGGAAAAGAAAAATTTTCCGATACACAGTACGAGGATATTGGGGGACTCGGACGCGAGTTGCAGCTTGTCCGTGAGATGATTGAATTACCTTTGCGTCACCCGGAAATTTTTGAAAAACTGGGAATCAAACCGCCAAAAGGTGTGCTTTTTTATGGTCCTCCCGGAACCGGGAAAACATTGATTGCAAAAGCTGTTGCAAATGAAGTGAATGCTCACTTCATCACCCTTTCCGGCCCGGAGATTTTGTGTAAATACACCGGGGATAGTGAGAAGGCTTTACGGGAGAAATTCAGTGAAGCAGAACAAAAAGCGCCCTCAATAATTTTTATCGATGAAATTGACGCAATCGCCCCAAAAAGAGAAGAAGAACATGGTGAAGTTGAACGACGACTTGTCGCACAGCTTCTTGCACTCATGGATGGCCTGAAAGGACGTGGACAGGTCATTGTAATTGCTGCAACAAATTTACCGAATTCAATCGATCCTGCCTTAAGGCGCGGGGGTCGATTTGACCGCGAGATTGAGATTGGAATCCCGGATAAAAAGGGACGACTAGAAATATTCCAGGTCCACACACGGGGGGTTCCACTGGCAAAAGATATCGATTTAGATTATTTTGCGGAAACAACTTTTGGATTTGTTGGGGCAGATATTGCGCTTCTTGTAAAGGAAGCTGCAATGAACGCAATACGAAAAATTATTCCAATTATCGATATTGAAAAAGAGATACCCAATGAAGTAATTGAACAGTTGAAACTTACAAAATCCGATTTTGATTTTGCAAGAAAAATCGTAGGGCCGAGTGCTTTACGCGAACTACTGATCGAAGTTCCTGAAGTTCCATGGGATTCTGTTGCGGGTCTGGATGCAGTCAAAGAAAAATTGATCCGGATTTTAGAAGGAAGAATAACTTATCCAGCCTTATTTGAAAAATTAAAATACAAGCCCCCTAAGGGAATTTTGTTATTTGGTCCCCCGGGAACCGGAAAAACATTAATTGTAAAAGCCATTGCCAGTAAACGACAGATAAATTTTATCTCGATTAAAGGACCGGAATTGTTATCTAAAGGTGTGGGCGATTCAGAAAAACATGTGCGCGAAGCCTTTAGAAAAGCGCGACAATCTGCACCATGCATACTATTCTTTGATGAAATTGATTCAATGTTTCCAAAACGTGGCTCAATAAGTGATTCAACGCATGTGACAGAAAGTGTGATGAGCCAGTTTTTAACTGAACTGGATGGAATTGAAGAATTGCGCGATGTATTTGTTATTGGCGCAACAAACCGTCCGGATTTGCTTGACCCGGCCCTTCTTCGTCCGGGCAGGTTCGATAAACATCTCTATATTCCTCCCCCCGACTTGGAATCAAGAAAAGCCATTCTAAAAACATATCTCAGGGATGTCGAGGAACTTCTGGACGACGATATTCAGATTGAGGAGTTAGCGAAAAAAACTCAATATTATGTTGGGGCGGATTTGGAAGCTCTGATTGGGGAAGTCAAAGTTATTGTCATGGATGAAA